>PMIJ01000219.1 GCA_003157015.1 Bacteroidales bacterium | reverse complement strand
GAACTTTATATTGTTTCTGTCAGGTTTTATCTGCCAGAAACATGACAAGCCCGGTTTGACTGAAAGCCTTCTTAACTGCCAGCGCTTGTACTGAAGCGTTTCAGTAGGCAGAGGAGGCCGGGGGCCAATTAATGACATTTCACCCTTCAGTATATTAAAAAGTTGAGGCAATTCATCAAGTCCGGTTCTGCGAAGGAATTTTCCTATAGGCGTTACACGAGGATCATCTTTAATTTTGAAAACAGGTCCGTCCATCTCATTATCAGCCTCAAGATCCTTCTTAAGTTTTTCGGCATTCATAATCATTGTCCTGAATTTAAAAAGGCTGAATTGCCTGCCCCTTAATCCGACTCTTGCCTGTTTGAATATTACCGGACCTTTTGATGTCATTTTTATCAGAATTGCTATAGTTAACAAAACAGGGGAGAGGCACACTATCATTAAAAACGATACACTCAGATCCATGATTTTCTTGATTGTCAGTGCAAAGGAATTATGGGGTATATTAATAAATGTCATGAATTTCTGGTTTCCAATAATAGTCTTTATAGCATTAGTAAGTTTATTGTTCTGATCAGTATAATTCAGGTTGAATACCACACCCAGTTCTTCACAGGATCTGACGGTGTTTCTGACTTCTGATGGGACTACCTTTCCCTTGAAATATATTACTTCATCAATGATATCAACCTCCATAAGGTCATTTAATACTGCCAAATATTCATCAGGCAGCAGTATTATCGCCTTCTCATGTTTTTCTTTTAACTGAACTGACCCGGTAAAGATTGCGATTATCCTGTATCCCCACTCTTTATTTGAAATCAGGCTTTCAATAAACGGAATAGATGAATCGTCGGCTATTAAAACTACATTTATGAAGTTATATCCTTTTGCACGATAAATCTTAAACACCTCATATTCCAAGGAGCGGATCAGGAAAAGGAAAATGTATCCAAATAAAGAAAGTTCAATAAGAAAAAGACGGGAAATCAGATATAGTTTGAAAACGAAATAGAAAATCAGTAGAAGAATAATGACCAGCACTGTCGATTGGAAGTACTGGTAAAAAAGAACCCTGTAACGTTTTGTTCTGGGGATTTCAGCAACTTGTATCAGATACAGAATCGTGAGCCAGAACGGAAGTATTAAAATGAAAAGCTTCAGTGTTCTGCTTCTAAGGAAAAAGAATGAAACTTCCTCATGATAGTTTAAATAGAAAGCACACTGGAAAGCCAGAGCAATAGTGAAGATATCAATTCCACCAAGGACAATACCCATAAGTTTCCATTTCTTTAAGAATGGAATTATCTTATGACGGTCAAGGTAACTAAGCAAATCCATAATCAGGTAAACTTACAAAAAATTAGTTCTGATTAAACGATGTATTAAATCGAGCGTATCGATTTCGAATAAATAATTAATTATCTGCAGGTCGGAGGCTCTGCGCGCAGAAAAATGTCAGACCATCTAGTTCTGTCATGTCCAGCACTTTAAAGCCATGTTGCCCCAAAAGAAAGGAAACACTGCGTTCAGACAAATATTTATTGGTCTTTGAATCAATCATATTATACAACATGTTCAGAAATGGACTGCTTGACGCAATTCCGTTTTCAATAGCATCAGAGTTCCTTTTATAGTAGGTGTCAGAAGGACTACTGCTCAAAACAAAACCATTTTGCTTTCTATTGTTAACAAAACATCCGATAAATTTGCAATGAGGCGGAAGAATACGAAAACTTGAATGGAGAAAATCCTTAAGTTGTTTTATCTGATTGAGCTCCTTCAGGTTAATGACAGTATTAACATTAATCATCTCTTCAGCGTCATAATAATAATGGTGTACTGAAGAAAGAACCACCATATTTGGATCTTTTGCGAGGCCTAAAAGTTCAATATATCTGGAAAAGTTTTCACAACCTTCATTGGCAAGTATTTTAAGAACGGGATTACTTTTACCTGAATCTGTTGAGGTATTGCCCAAATTAACCAGATTATTAATTCTTTGATCGCTAATAAAATCCAGATCGTCTATCGTAATACTGTTTCTCATTAAAATTGTCTTTAACTTCTGAAAATAAAATTACACATAAGTATAACTTCAGACAATAGGTTGGCCCATACAATGGAGAAAACTGGAAGTTTCCGAAGATAAGTTAATCACTGAAAATATCATCTCTGTCAATAAAAAAGTCTCATTAATGGCTGAAATAATTTATTTTGTCAAAAAGGAATGAAATTTATAAGAGATTTTTACCCGAATTGAACATTATGTCTGGTATCTGATTATAAAAATCATAATATCAGCATTATAGGTGCGCTATATACTATCAAAATGAACTAAAATTCAAATATCAGCTTTTTGACCAATGATAACAATATTTGGATGAAAATCAGGATTATTCTGAGGATAGAGTATCTTTTTAACTAAAACTTTGATCATTGACGGCATATTTCGACAAATATAACATATATTCAGACTATATTCCATGTAATATTTCATAAACTTTTTACTGGGATTTTCCGGCAGAAGAAAAGATTGCCAATTAAAGGAAACTTATCTTCGATTTACAGAAAACTGATAGGAGAAACTGAACTTTGATGAATTTATTTATAAAGACATGTTATTAATTGATGATTGGTAGCCAGAATTTGATAAAGATCAGATAAGGTGTAAAAGTAAATTCTAAATTTGGTAATTAATTTTAATGATAATTTCAATTTGATACAAAGTCATCAAATAAACTATATGACAGAATTTAAGAGTTTGGTAATTGAAGGGACACCTAAGACACCTCAAATTGAATTGGATCCATTTACAGGTGACTTTATTTTTTCAGGAAAATCAATTCCGGAAAATGCTGCAAAAGTTTATGAACCTGTACTCAAATGGGTTTCAGAATATATACTTTATGCAAGACCAACCACTAACCTGAGACTTAATCTGGAATATTTCAATACCTCCTCATCATTATGGCTTGCCAAAATATTTAAGGTACTTACTCAGATTAATGACCCTGATTATGTTCTGATTTTTCACTTGTATTTGCCAGTTGATGAATACGATGAATTGAAGGATTTTGAAGATTTGAAAGATGCGTTTTTCCCTATAGCAGATGTTTTGCAATTAGCGAAGCCAAGCGTAGGAATCAAACTTTATGGAACTAATGACGCTGAAGAGGTAATAAAGGATAAATTAGTATTTGTCTGATTAATCATTCATTTGATCCGGCACATTTGTCTTTTTCCCTGATACTTATTTTTTGAACAGGTTCTCATCCAATGACCTCATATTATTTTTAAATGCCACAACGAATGACTGGGGATAGCCCGATTTTCTGCAAGTATTCTGCAATACAGTTGCAGGAGCAAGTGTGCTGAATTCTCCAATCGTAAACCGTTGAGCTCCGCGAAACTGATACTCGTATATTTTATAACTTATATTGTTAATTACCATCTTTTTGGATATTATCTGACTTGCACTGGGCAGAAGCTGGACCCTGTAAATTACCACACCATTTTGTTCAGCTGACGCCGGTAAGGCTTGTTTGGATGCAACAGATTTGTTTTCAGCAAAACTGATATCTTTCGCTTTGTTTGACACAGTATCCTTCCTGGCTGCCATCTTAGCATTGCCATTTGAAACCTGAACCTTTGGACTTTCAGTTTTTACAATTCCATTTACCTTCTTAGCTTCTGATAGCCTTGCCTCTTTTGACTTATTATCAGTTATGGAAGTGACTGCTACAAATTTGTTTTTAGGAACGGGGCTTCCATTAAATACATAATTGAGAGTTGATTTATCTGAGTCCGCAAGTTGTTGCTTTAATGTAATTTTAAATAATTGAATATCACCTTTTCCAGCTTTTTGCTTTCTGGCTAAAAAACCGGTCTTCCCGTCTGTTTTATTAATCGTAAAGGCAATATCATCGTTAACGGAATTTATGCGACCGGTAAGGTTTACAGGTTTATCCCAATCTGCCCCGTTGAATTTGCAGGTAAAAATATCATACCCTCCATAACCTGGCAATCCGTCAGAAGAAAAATATAAGTTGTTTTCAGAATCAAGAAAAGGGAAAAACTCATTTCCTGCCGTATTTATGGATTTTCCCAGATTCTCCGGAACTGACCATTTTCCATCAGTAAGCCTGGAGACAAACAGATCCATCCCTCCTATTGAACCAACCCTGTCAGAAGCAAAAACCAGCAGTTTATCATCAGATGATAAAGCAGGATGTGAATAATTATAGTTATCCGAACAAAAGTCCAGAGGGGCCCTCTCTTGATCTAAATATACCTGGTTTTTACCATTAAGTGAAAATTTCGCTATAAAGATTTTTTCCTTCCTGTCATTTTTGTAAAGCTTTGTAAAATAAACAGTATCATAGTTGTGGCTAAAGGTCAAACCCTCGCAAGGATATGAAAATGAAGAAAACGGTGAGAATACATTATGTCTGCCCAGAATAGAGTCATTAAGAGATGCATAATATGCTTCAGTCGATCCAAAGGAGATTTGATTTGGCGACATTTTATTTTCGTATTTCGACATAGAAAGGAATATAATTCCGTCTTTGTAAAATTGAACGCCTGATGAAGGGGGAAAAATTTCCAGTTTGAAAGAATCCAATTCAATAAGACGGATCAATCTTGTGGTATCATTGGCGACACCCGTAACAGATTTTTGCTGCAAATCGCTCAAAATATTTCCTGAAGACTGCAAAACTATAGTCAGGATGCTTAATACCAACATTTCATGAAATCTCTTCATAGAATGATTATTAGTGCTTTACCAGTGGCTATGGTTAGAAAATTTTGTTCTTACAGGTTGTAAATTTAAACCTAAAGTGAATTCTACAATCGGGGCTCTGCTAAAATATGCAGTTTTTTCAGGCAATTCATAAAATGCTCCAACCCAAACTCTGGGATATCTGTATTGGGCAAAAAAGGAGATTTTACCATCACTGTAAAAAGATGTTCCGAAGGAAAAACCTTCAATATATAGTTTAATAATCGGATTTATATTGTCAGATATTTTCCTGATTGTGGAATCATTGACAAAAATCAGGGCAGAAGGTTCCAGGACAATGTTCAGCGATTTGCTGAGAAGTATCTTGTATCCGGCAGTAAAAAAATATTGTCTCGAAACAGGTATCTTAAAAATTTTCAGTGTATCTGATTTCCACGGATTTCCAAGTATATTAGTTGAGGATAATCCGGTAAAAAAGCTTGTGCCATAATAATATATTCCTAGATCAAAATCTGGGTAAAGTGTTTTTTTAAATGAATGCGCCGGACCAACTAAATCATTATCCAGAGAATTGTAAATTCCTTTAATCGAAATCCCAAAGGACAGGAACGATAATTGGGAAATGTTCAATGGCATGTGATAAGAAAATGATCCGCTTATTCCAATATTTTTTGATATACCATTAATATCTTTAAAAATTGAGCCGCCTATACCTATGTTCTTAAATTCTGAAATTTCAGGGGATGAGAAATAACCGGAACTAGCCTTTGAGATTCTGGTATCTCCGCTTATAAGCTGAACATTGGAGTTTCCCTGGAAAGCTGCATTAAGACCGATTGAAAAGAAGTCTTTACTACCCACTATGGCAGGATTGTAAACATAAGGAGTAAAAACCCAGCAGGAGACAGGGCTAAGAGGTGTCTGCTGGCCTTTTGCAAAATAAAAAGCTGAAACAAATGCTAATAAGAGCAATATTCTTTTAACCAATGGTATAGGATTTTTTAAATTCATTTATCTCAGATACCAGTTTATATCTGCTGAAATTAAATATATTATTAAAATTATGCAAGAACTCCCTTGTGTTATAAATGAACTAATGTTCGGAATTTTATCAAAGATAAACTAAGTAATTGTCTTTTGTCTATCAATGAGGATGATATATAATTTTTTTTAAAAGCGATTAGCCAACCTATAAATTTCTTAACATCCTGTTGAACTATTGATTCTGAATGCTTTCTACTTCTAAACTAGCGCTTTTCAGCCCGGCGGAACTAGCCTTTAAAATGATTTTCCCTGCATCATTGCCTGATTTTAAAACTACCATACACTTTCCATGCCAGGCTTTACGGAGAGGGAGCTGAAAACTTTCAAGGCTCACCGGATTGGCATTTCCCACTCCAGCGATGCTTCCCGGTCCCTCAAGCTCAAATGAAACAGTATTATCTGCTTTTGGGTTCCGAATACCTGTTGCATCGATCAGCTCCACTGTGATATAAGTCAAATCCTGTCCATCTGACCTGATTTTATTTCTGTCGGCCGTAAGCCGGATTTGTGAAGGTTCCCCGGCAGTATGTAATTCAGCAGCATTCACCTGTTTTTTAGCGGCGTAGCCAATTGCTTTGAGTGTTCCGGGTTCAAATGGTACCTGCCATTCTGCTGTATATTTTGTTGAGCGACCAGTGGTCCTTTTTCCCAAAGATTTTCCATTCAGGAATAGTTCAACCTCTTCACATGATGAATAAACATTCACGTTCATTATTTTTCCTTCATTGCCTTTCCAGTTCCAATCGTCAGCAACATCATTCCAGTGCCATTTGGACCAGGATTGCCTCTCAGGATTAAGGACAAAAGAAGGTTGAGGAGGGGTGACCCATATTGATATTTTATTTTCATTCCATAATGCGTCACGATAGTAAGACTGAGCACGTTTCCATCCGCAAATGTCAAGGTCTCCGCAATAAGCCAGGTTCCAGGGGAAAAAATCTTGTTTCTGAAAATAACCCCTCCAGCCGATGCTTGCTTCTCCGATATAATCGAATGCGGTCCAAACAAAATCACCTACTATATAGGGATGATCCAAAACATCCATCCAGCTTCCGAATGCTTCCAGCGGATAGGACTCCGTTCCGACCATTATCCGCTTCGGCAATCTATCATGATCCATCTCGTAAAGGTTTTTTTGATTGTGGTCACCGCCGGAGGCATAATTATAACCGGCAACATCAAGAGCAGTAAAGTATGGATCCATGTCAGATCTGAGATCGTTGACAGCTGATGTGACAAGTCTGGTAGGATCAAGAAGCCGTATAAATCCTGCTAAAAGCTTAGCCTGTTCAACAACCTCCGGTGCCTGCCTGTTCGGTATTTCATTGCCAATGCTCCATAGAATGACTGAAGGATGATTTCTATCCCGGAGTATCATGCTTTCTATATCTTTTTTCCACCAGTCATTGAAAAAAAGATGATAATCATATGGGTTTTTCCCTTCTTTCCACATATCGAACGATTCGTCAATTACAAACATGCCCAATCGGTCGCAGGCATCAAGAAATGCAGGTGAAGGAGGATTATGAGACGATCTGATCGCGTTAAAACCATTAGATTTCAGAAGTTCAACCCGTCGTTCTTCCGCCCTGTCGTAAGCTTTTGAACCCAGGATTCCATTATCATGATGAACACATCCTCCTTTTAACTTCATAGGTTTCCCGTTCAATAGGAATCCTCTCGAAGCATCGAAGGATATAGATCTGATTCCAAAGGACGTCTCAACTTTATCAACTAGAGTTTCAGAGTCATAAATCTCTGATATTGCCTTATATAGCCCTGGAGAATCGGGCGACCACAGGCTCGGTTTATTAAGTTTCAGTTCCACGACAATCTCAGAAGTCGATCCTGAGTCAATAGTTTTATATGTCTTAATCTCTGCTTTTTCCTCTACTGATGAATTGAAAATTTTCGTGACAAGTGTTATTGCTGCGGCTTTCCGGCTTTTGTTTACCAATGCTGTTTTTATGTTTATTATAGCTTCTTCGTGAGTTACCTGAGGAGTGGTTATACAAGTACTCCATTGCTCAAAATAAACCGGAGCGACAATATTCAGCCACACATGCCTGTATATACCGGAACCTGAATACCACCGGCTGTTTTCTCCTTCATTTTTGACCTTGACTGCCAGGACATTTTCTTTATCAAATCTGATTTTATCGGAGATATCGAACCAGAAACTTGTATATCCGTACGGATGATTTCCAAGAAATTCGCCGTTTAACCAAATGTCGGAGTTCATGTAAACACCTTCAAACATTATAATAAATTCCTTATTTGTTAATTCCTTAGGAATTGTAAACGTTTTTCTGTACCAGCCTGTTCCACCCGTAGTAAATCCTCCATTTACCTGGCTGATAGCATCTGCATTAAATGGGGAATTCGTCCCGGGCAAATCTTCTATGCTCCAGTCATGCGGAAGATCAATCACTCTCCACCCGGAATCATCGAAAGAAAGTTCTTCTGCCCCAAGTGCTCCTCCTTTGTGAAATCGCCAGTTATAATCGAACAGATTATTCCTTTTTAACAGGGGTTGTGCTGTTGTACTGAAACATGCAAAAATTAATATAACAGTAATCCAACAGAAATTTGATTTTAAAAGTTTCATTTTTCCATTTGTATTTTAAAATTCAGATATAAACAGCAAGATAGAAAATTTTGATTTATTTATAGGCGTTTGAAGCTATAAGAATCAGTTTGAATTTAAAGTCTAATCATTTAACTTTACTGAAAATATAACAGCCATGATTGTAACCTGCGTATATGTCCATGTAAAGCCCGATAATGTGAATAATTTCATTGGGGCTACAGCAGATAATCATATTGAATCTGTAAAAGAACCGGGTAATCTGCGATTTGACTTAATTCAACAGGCCGATGATCACTGCAGCTTCATGATTTATGAAGCTTATGAATCTGAAGCGGCTGCTGCATATCACAAGACAACAACTCATTATCTTAAATGGCGCGACAGTGTAAATGATTATATGGCTGAGCCGCGTCATGGTGTAAAATATAACATCATTGAACCAAAAGAGAGGTCAGGATGGTAAAACCTTTTCAATTCTCACGGTTGCCTAAAATTTATTTCAAAAGGGGGATAATCGCTGAGTTGCCTGCTTTTATTTGTTCTTATGGTAAAAAGATAATCCTGGTTACCGGGAAGAGTTCTTTTACAAATTCTGTCTATTCCGGCAGATTGTTTAATGAATTTAAAAAGAATGACATAGAATATTCTGTGCTTTCAGTTCCCGGAGAGCCATCACCGGAAATAATTGACAATGCCATTAAGGAGTTTAAAAATAAGTCAAGCAATCTTGTAGTTGGGATTGGAGGAGGAAGTGTGATTGATGCCGGGAAAGCAATTTCTGCCATGATGAACAGGACCGAATCTGTAGTTGAGTTTCTTGAAGGAGTCGGTACCAGGGAGCATCCGGGTACTAAGCTCCCTTATATTGCAGTTCCCACGACATCAGGCACTGGCAGTGAAACGACTAAAAATGCGGTAATCTCCAGGACCGGAAGAAACGGGTTCAAGAGATCCCTGCGACATGAAAACTTTGTGCCGGATATTGCACTTGTTGACCCGGAACTGACTCTGGGGTGTCCCAAAGATATAACTGCGGCAAGCGGCATGGATTGTTTTACTCAGCTTACTGAAGCTTATCTTTCTGATAAATCGAGTGAGTACACCGATGCCCTAGCGATTGAAGGTCTTAAAGCAATAAAAGCATCATTAATAAGAAGCTATTCTGACGGTGAAGATATAGATGCCAGAACCGGCATGTCATTCGCTGCTCTTACCTCGGGAATTTGCCTGGCAAATGCAGGACTTGGTGTCGTACATGGATTTGCTTCTTCAATAGGAGGGTTGTTTGATATTCCTCATGGTCTTATTTGCGGAACTCTGATGGCAAAATCAAATGAAATAAATATCCGGGAACTTAGAAAGAAAGCTGTCAATTCAGCTGCATTAAAAAAATATGCAGATCTGGGGAGATTGTTTCTTGAAAGTGTCGGGCATAGTGATGAATATTATATTGACAGCTTTATTGCCATCCTGTATAAACTTAAATCTGATCTTCAATTGACAGGATTAAGAAAATCGGGTTTGTCAGAAAATGAAGTCAGAATTATTTCCTCTGAAACTGAAATTAAGAATAATCCGGTTAAATTAGCTGAGGAAGATTTAGCAGAGATACTTTTAAGCAGTTTATAGTAATATTTATCACCTATAATAAAACGATAATAATTTCACTCTCTATGAAAACAAAATCCTTTATGACAGTTTTTTTATTCGTTTCCATGTTATTCACAACACAGTTCACTTTCGCTCAGCTGCCTAAAGAAACAGATGCACAGAAAGCTGAACGGATGAAATGGTGGACAGACGCCCGTTTTGGAATGTTCATCCACTGGGGCTTATATGCTTTGCCTGCCCGTCATGAATGGGTAAAGAATTCCGAACGGATGACTAACGAACAGTATCAGAAGTATTTTGAGTTATTCAACCCTGACATGTGGGATCCGCATGAATGGGCAAAGATGGCAAAAGCTGCAGGTATGAAGTATGTGGTTCTTACCGCAAAGCACCATGAAGGGTTCTGTATGTTTGACTCCAGATTTACTGACTATAAGGTAACAAATACTCCCTTTGGAAAAGATATAGTGAAAGAATATGTTGAAGCATTCAGGGCAGAAGGGTTGAAGGTAGGATTCTATTATTCACTTCTTGACTGGCACCATCCTGATTATACAATTGATAGCAATCATCCGTTACGCCAGACTTCTGATTCAGCTTATATGCGACTGAATAAAGGCAGGGAGATGAGCAAATATCGAGAGTATATTAAAAATCAGGTCAGGGAGTTGCTTACTAACTACGGAGAAATAAGTATAATATGGTTTGATTTTTCTTTTCCCGGGAAGCACGGCAAAGGCCATGATGACTGGGATTCGGAAAACCTTTTAAAAATGGCACGTTCACTACAGCCCGGAATTATTGTTGATGATCGACTTGATCTTGAAAATATGGAAGGAGGATGGGATTTCACCACCCCCGAACAGGTTCAGGTTTCGAAATGGCCTGAAATGAACGGCAAGAGAGTTCCATGGGAAACATGCCAGACATTCTCGGGTTCCTGGGGTTATTATCGTGATGAATATACCTGGAAAAGCACGGCACAGCTTCTCGAGCTTCTGATAGAATCCGTAAGCAAAGGAGGCAATTTATTATTGAATGTAGGGCCTACCGCACGCGGCGTATTTGACTCAAGGGCACAGGAAAGGCTGAAATCAATAGGTGATTGGATGAAGTTCAACAATCGTTCGATATATGGTTGCACTGAAGCACCATCGGGTTTTACTGCTCCTGCAAATACACTTCTCACATACAATCCGTTGACCAAAAGATTATATATTCATTTGCTGGCGTACCCGTTAGGAAACCTTACACTTTCAAATATGGCTGACAAGGTGAAATATGTGCAATTTCTGCATGATGCATCAGAAATCAGGTTCAGAGCCGGTGATGAGGAGCGGAAAAATGATCTGGATCTTTCCCTTCCGGTTCAGAAACCCCAGGTGGAGATCCCCGTATTGGAGGTTTATCTTAAATAATAAATGGATTTTCTCCGTGAATCTCTGTGCCTCTCTGTGTCACTCTGTGAAAGTTCCTTATTTTAGTTACACAGAGGGCCACAGAGAAATTAGAGACTTATTGAATCACATACTAAAATATTTTCCCATAACTTCCCGCATTCGTCAATGAATGTCAGCCACATACGCAATTATTATGTTGTTAAATGCATACTGTGAAGATACTAAATTCGGTAAAAAGAAAAGTGGCAGCATTATTAAGCTTAAATCCTTTAAATTTGGAAATAAATAGATCATAACAGGATGGAAACAGCACTCTACATATTTATTGGCCTGGCAATTGGAACTCTGATCGCGTATCTTATTACAAAATCAATATTATCAGGCCTGCACCATAAAGAACTACTGTTAAAAGTTGATGAATGTAATACTCTTAGCAGGGAAAACAGTGTTCTGAAGTCGAAAGTTGAAGCACAGGCGGTTAGCCTGGAAGAGGTAAGAAAAGCGATGGTAGATACCTTTAAATCGGCTGCTTCTGATGCCCTGACACAAAATAATAAGCAGTTCCTTGATTTGGCAAAATCGCAGCTCGAGACTCATGTTAAAGAAGCTGAAGGAAATCTCGATGAACGAAAGTCGGCTATCGCCGAGATGCTTAAACCTGTAAAAGAATCAATCGACAGCTATAAGAAGCGAATCGAAGAGCTTGAGAAAGGTTCGGAAAAAACTTTTGGTCAGGTAACGGAAATGTTATCAAATATTCAGATAACCAATACGAGTTTGCAAAAAGAAACAGGTGCATTGGTCAATGCGCTCAGAAATCCCAGGGTAAGAGGAAGATGGGGCGAGATAGGACTTAAACGGGTTGTTGAGTTTTCAGGGTTATCAGCTCATTGTGATTTTGTTGAACAGGTGTACACGGAGGGAGAAGACTCTGTGCTGAAACCCGACATGATCATAAACCTGCCAGGGAACAGTCATGTTGTAGTCGATTCAAAATTGCCGCTTGACGCTTATCTGCAGGCACTGGAAACAGACGACGAGAACTCCAGGAATCTTCTTTTTTCGAAACATGCCAGAGATCTGAGGGACCATGTAAATAAATTGAGCAAAAAAAAATATTGGTCCCAGTTTGATAATACTCCCGACTTTGTAGTATTATATATGGAAGTTGAATCTGCCCTGAATGTGGCATTAATGACCGATAAAACTTTGCTGCAGGATGCAATGAATAACAAAATTATACTGGCTACGCCAACAACTCTGATCGTAGTTCTTAAATCGGTGGCTATGTCGTGGCAGCAACATAATATTACGGAAAATGCGTTACAGATAATGGAAGCAGCCATGGATTTCTATGGCCGGGTAAATGTATTTGCAGATCATCTTGATAAAGTTGGCGGAGGATTGAAGACGGCTCTTAAAGGTTATAATGATGCAATTGGTTCATGGGAAAGCAGGGTATTGCCTGCTGGCAGAAAGCTTGAACAATTGAAAGCAACAGATAATAAGAATGTTTTGCCTGATTTCGAGATTATTGATAAACCTGTCAGGGAATTAAAGAAATCTGAAGAGGAATAATTCTCCAAATCCAAACAGATAAATTATACCAAAGCCTGCAGCTAATTTTAATTTTACGTGAATTGTTTTACACAAGCAAATATGCTTAAAAACAATAAAGAATCGGACCTTCTCAATCGACTTACATACGAGCCTTTAACCACATCTAGCTGGGATAAATTTGTCGGGCTATTTGGAGAAAAGGGAGCCTGTGGAAATTGCTGGTGCATGTATTAAAGGTTGTCAGAAAAGGACTTCGTTGAAGGTAAGACTGACGATGGTAATAAAAAAGCCATACTTATTCTTTATCCACTTCTGACGACAATCAGCTGTCTTATGTATTTAGGGTAAGTGGAATTATTAAATAAGTATGAATTGTTAAAAAACATTAAATGACCTTTCTTATAAACTTCAATATTATTTTGCATGTTACTTTTTAATACCTTTAAGACTTTTAAAATTCCTATACTTTAGAATCCTGTATAAAAGTTATAAGAAACCTGATTAATGAATAGAACAAAACTATATTGCATTTTCTTACAGACCATTTTTACGTGTTCTTATCTCAATGCAACGCAGGGCAGGGATGAGACAATCGCTGCAGTTATGCCCCAGCAGGATCAGATTAAAAGCGATCAGCTGCTGTATAACGGCAAAGCATGGCACAACCTTTACAGCAATATAAAAGGAGATCAGTTCCTGTTTTCGAAAGACCTGTTAACAGGTTCTCTTACAATTAATGGTAAATCATATAATAATTTAAGCATCAGTTATGATATATATAATGATGAGATTATAACACCTACTACTCAGGGGACTATTTTAAAACTGAATAAGGAGATGGTTGACAGTTTTACTCTTCTGTTTGGATATAAAACATACAGGTTTAAAAACACTCTGCAGGATAGTCTTCCGGATATAAAAGGTTATGTTAACGTTTTATATTCAGGGAAATCATCATTATATGTAAAGTACAAGAAAGAGATTCAATTGCTTGCAGTCGATGATAAGTATGATTTGTTTTTTCAGACATATCATGTTTTCTTCCTGAAAGACGGAATAGTTCATCAGTTAACAAATAAAAACGGGTTATTAAAGATTCTTTCCGGGGATAAAATACTGATCAGAGATTTTATAAAGAAAAACAAGATAAAAATCTCAAAAAAAAATCCTGAAAGTTTTATTCCTGTGATAAGATATTACGATAGTATAAGTCACTAGACCTCTGTTCATGAAATTAAAGATTCTTATTCTCCTTTTTATATTATCCTTGCCTTTTAGTCTAAGCGCTCAGGAAAAATACAGGATATCATCAAATTATAAGGATATTTCATTTTCAGATTTTGTTGCCAGGGTTGAAAGCACTCTTCCGGTAAAATTCTTCTACATGGATGAATGGGTAAAAGATCTTAGATTAGGTGACTATCCCGATTGCACGACACTCTCTTGTGTTATGGATAATCTTCTGAAAGGGACATCACTTTATTATTATATTGACAATTCAGGCAATGTTGTAGTTACAAATAATTATGCTGTTAAAGTTTCAAATACACCAACCGAGAAAAACAGTAAGTTTCTTCCGCCCTCTGATTTTTCAGGATCATCTGAAAACCAGCAGATGGTTGGAAACGCAACGGTGGAAATAGGAAATCCTGCTGAAAAAATGAAACCGGGCAATGTTGCTATCTCAGGATATATAAAAAACAAGGTGACCAAGGAACCTGTTTCAGGCGTTACGGTTTTTGTTCAGAAACTATCAATGGGTACTATCTCTAATGAGTATGGCTATTATACCCTGACCCTACCGCGGGGTGTTCATTTGCTTCAGTTTTCCTTTATCGGGATGAAGGAAAAAACCGTCAATTTGAATCTTTATGGAACCGGAGAACTCAATGTTGATATGAACAGTGTTCTGATACCTTTAAAAGAAACAGTTGTATCAGCACAGAAAAGCGTTACTCTGCAGCGATTTGAGGTTGGAGCTGAAAAAATCAATATAACATCTTTCAGGTTGCTACCAACAGCAATGGGCGAATCGGATATTATTAAAAGTGTTCTTTTGATTCCCGGTGTTCAGTCAGTCGGAGAGGGCTCATCAGGTTTTAACGTGAGAGGAGGATCGGCCGACCAGAATCTTATTCTGCTTTATGGTGCTCCCATATACAATTCTTCACATTTCTTTGGATTCTTTTCTGCTGTCAATTCCGACATAATAAAAGATGTTACCTTATATAAAGGCGGGATACCCAGCCGTTACGGAGGCAGGATTTCTTCAGTTCTCGATATTGGAACGAAGGAAGGAAACAGAAATGAATTTGCCGGGAACGCCGGTATAAGTCCGATAACCGCACATTTATCGTTAGAAGGCCCGATTATAAAAGACACGCTTACCTACATTCTGACTGCCCGAACCACTTACTCAAACTGGATATTCGGCCTGATAAAGGATCCATCTCTTCATAACAGCAGGGCATCATTCTATGACCTGAACGGAAAACTTACTTACGACTTCAACAAGAACAATAAAATTGACTTTTCAGCATACAGAAGTCACGACTCTTTCAGATTCAACTCAGATACGGTTTACAGTTACGACAACAATATCATAGCATTAAAATGGCGACATTTTTACAGCAGCAGGTTTTTTTCATCACTTTCAGTAAATAACAGTTCGTATAATTATGACATATCAAGTCAGAATATGCCTACTGATGCATTTGTACTTGCACATAAGGTAAACAGTTCCAGCTTTAAAGCAGATTTTAACTGGTTTCTGGGAAGAAATGAGATTAATTTTGGTCTCGATCTTACAAAATACGATATTTTGCCCGGCAGCTATCTACCTAAAGGCGATTCCTCGCTCGTTATACCGAATACCATCGAAAGAGAACATGCCTGGGAAGGAGGATTATATGTCGATGATAAACTGATATTAACTGATTTTCTGTCGGTTAATGTTGGAATGCGTTATTCTGAATATTATGCTTTGGGACCTAAATCGGTTATGATCTATAATCCGGATTATTCAAAAAGCACATCAACGATTGTTGACACACTTAACTTCAAGGCGGGTGCAGTTATGAAAAACTATGGCGGACTTGAACCGCGAGTCTCTTTAAATTTCCGTATTTCAGACAAAAATTCTTTCAAGATCAATTATAACAGAACGCGACAATATGTACATCTTCTTTCAAACTCAACATCAATTGCCCCAACCGATACGTGGAAACTTTCTGATTATTATCTGAAACCCGAGATCGGCGACCAGGTTGCAGTTGGCTTTTATGAAATGCTCTTTAAAAATAATTTTGAAGCATCTGCAGAGGCGTACTATAAGACTATCAGTAACATGGTTGATTTCAAAGGGGGGACTAATCTGGTTATGGATGAGAACATTGAGAAAGACATCGTAAATGTTAAAGGAAAAGCATATGGATTAGAACTTGTCCTTAAGAAGACAGTAGGTAAGTTTCAATACAGTATTGGTTACACTTATTCCAGAACTTTTATAAAAAGCCTGGGAACCTTCAGCGACGAAATTATAAATGCAGGAAAATGGTTCCCGGCTAATTTTGATAAGCCACACGACCTGGTAGTTACATTTAATTACCTCTTCTCCCGCAGGATAAGTTTCTCTTCAAATTATACATACAGTACCGGAAGGCCTATAACTTACCCTATAGCCACTTACGACATAAGCGATAAGCTGCTCGTTACTTATTCGGACCGGAATGAATACAGAATTCCTGATTATTCAAGGCTTGATCTTTCTTTAAAAGTAAGCGGAAACCTGAAATCACACAGAATTGCCCATCCTAACTGGATATTCTCAGTTTATAATTTCCTGGGTCGCGAAAACGTTTACTCGATTTATTTTAAGAACGACGCGAATATGGTCAAAGGTTATAAGTTATCAGTGTTTGGCAGAGCAATTCCTTCAGTTACTTTTAATTTTGACTTTTAATTTTATTATGAAGTATACACCTCAGATATTATTATTTATATTACTTTTTCTTGGCAGTTGCATATCGCAATTTATTCCACAGACAAGTGAGGATAAACAACTTCTTGTTGTTGAAGGATTAATAACTGACCAGCCGGGGCCATGTACAATTAAACTGACCAGATCCCTGCCTCTTGGAGCAAAAAGCAATGCAACTCCTGTGAAAGGGTGCACGGTTTCCATATCAGATGACATTGGCAATACATACTTCCTTGCAGAAACAGCGGCCGGTATTTATCTAACAGACAGCTCACAATTTAAGGGTTCAATAGGAAGATTCTATACTTTGCATATCAATACAAACAACTCTGTAAGCAATCATACTTACGAATCAATACCAATTGAGTTGAAACCTGTTCCTCCTATCGATAGTGTATACTATGAAAAAGTTACTATTCAGGCCGGAACCGGCACTTCTGCTGCTGAGGAAGGCTGCCAGATTTATTTGAATGCCCAGGACCCTTCAAGCCAGTGTAAATATTACAGATGGGAATTTACTGAAACATGGGAATTCATACTTCCATATGCTGTGCCAAACAAAATATGCTGGGTATCGGCAAATTCCAACATGATTAACATAAAAAACACTTCTGCTATTTCTGAAGACAAGATAGTGAGGTATCCGCTGAATTTTGTTTCGAATCAGACTGACCGGTTAACAGTTAAATACAGTATCCTTGTGAACCAATATTCTCTGAATGAAGACGAGTACCAGTACTGGGACAAGCTGCAAAATATGTCGCAGCAGGTCGGAAGCCTGTATGATATAATACCATCCTCTGTTTCAAGCAACGTTTTCAGCCTTGATAATCCGAGTGAAAAAGTACTTGGTTATTTCAGTGTTTCCGCCAGATCTTCCAAAAGGATTTTCATAAAGGATCACTTTGCAGGTCAGCCTGAACCATACTCCGCTGATATTTGCGTTGCTGACACTATTTATGGAGGGAAACCTCCCCAGGGTCTTAATACGTCTGTGTGGATAATTATATCCAGTTTGGTGCCGCCCTATGTAGTGACTACATATTCAAAGGGCTGCTATGATTGCACTGTGAGAGGCACTAATGTGGAACCTTCTTTCTGGACAGATAATAAGTAGAAAATTACCGATGAAAGTATAATAAATGATAAAAAAAATAAAACCGGCAATTCTTTTTTTAATTCCAGTTCTCTTTCTGCAAGGAATATCTGGTCAGGGGTCAATTAATATGACTGATTACCTGACAAAAAAATTTCAGGATTTTACTAAGGTAGTTACCAGAGAAGAAATATATGTTCACTCTGACCGGGATGAATATATCTCGGGAGAGGATTTGTGGTTTAATATATACGTGCTTGACAGGAAAAGTCTTAAACCTTCATCAGAAAGTAGAATTGCCTATTTCGAACTTCTAAATCCCGAGAACCGTCCAATTGTTCAGAAGAAGATAGGCCTCGACGGAGGCAGTGGTCAGGGACAAATAGTTTTACCAGATACATTGAGCACCGGGACATATATAATAAGAGCTTATACAAATTGGATGAAAAATTTTCTTCCTTTCAATTGCTTTTCCAGGGAAGTGCATATTTATAACGCATTCAGTTCCAGATCATTCAAAAGAAATATGAATTCTGCTGCTTCTTTTACTCCAGATGGTGGCATTATGAATTACTCCCAGTCTGTAAATACTGGTCTTACCCTTAAAGTGGATAATCTTAAGCCTGATATACTTGAAATAGATGTTTTAACAACTGAAAAATACAGGACAGAAAACAACAATCAGTTTTATCTATTTATTCAGACTCGAGGAAATATTAACCGGGTAAGTTCCCAGGGTGTTAAAGATGAAACCTCAAGAATCTTTATACCTAAAAAGGAGTTGCCGTCCGGTATCAACCAGATAACTGTTTTTAATTCAAATGGGAAACCAGTGGGAGAGAGGTTCATCTACACTCCTGATATGGAGAATCATGTATTAACACTTCAATCGGCCGACAGCGTTGGAACCAGGAGCAAAATATCGCTCTATCTGGAGGTTGGTAACAGACTTCCGAAAATGTTGAATTCGACCAGTTTAAGCATATCGGTTGAACCTTTGACAAATAATCATTTTTTCGCAGATATAAATGATTATATGGTTTTTGGTTCAGAGTTTGGTTTGTCAGCGTCTAGTCCGCTCATAAATAATGAAATCAGGAAGATGTCTACTGAAGCCATTGATAGTCTTCTTCAGCATGTGAGAAGCACCTGGATAGACTGGAACACAATCCTTGCAGACAAGATGCCTGTTTACAGGTATGAGGCAGAAAAAGATGATCATTTCCTTTCAGGAAAACTGGTATCTGGCGATAAGGAGTCAGAGAATGTTGATAAGTATGTAATATTGTCACTTCCCGGTAAAAAGGCCTCTTTTCAATATGCCAAAACAAATAAGGAAGGAAACTTCAGCTTCAGGATAAATATTGATGAAAAAGTCACTGATTATATTATCCAGCCAGATGAGGTTATCAAAGGTCAATCTCTAAATATTGAATCACCATTTTCTGATAAGTTTTATAAATCAGCTGTTTCGGTGGATTCTGCCGGTAAATTCATTCCAAGTTACGTATCAGACTGGAGTGTTAATTTGCAGGTCAGGAAAATATATGGAATATCTTCAACAGGAAACCAGATAAACCGTGTGTTTTCAGTTCCTGCAGCCAAAAGATTTTATGGGAAACCCGATCAGGAATTGATCATGAAGGACTATATCGCACTTCCGGTAATGCAAGAGGTCTTCTTCGAACTGCTGGCTGGTGTGTTTATGAAGAACAGGAGGTCGGTGTACGAAATCACAATTAATGATCCTGACTATAACAAACCTTATGATGCACCTCCCGGTTTATTTGTTGATGGTGTAATGGTTAAAGATCCGGCAACAATAGCCGGAATTGATCCTGAGCTTGTTGAAAAAATTGATGTGGTCAGAGAAAAGTATATCATTGGTGACTACCTTTTTTACGGATTAGTAAACGTAATAACCAAGGCAGGCGATTTCAGCAATGTTACTCTTCCTGATTATGCTATAAGGCTGCCTTACAGAGCTATTGATCCTGTTCCTAAGTTTATTTCACCTGATTATTCAACAACTGCCCTGAAAAAAAGCAGGATTCCGGATTTCAGAAATACACTTTATTGGAATCCGTCGGTAAAGACGGATAAAGAAGGCAAAGCCAGAGTAGAGTTCTGGACCTCTGATTCAGATTCTGATTTTGAAGTTAATATTCAGGGTATTACTTCGGAGGGTAAATTATTTAGCCTTACTAAGATCATTAAGATAAAGAGATAATAAAGTGTACCGGATTGTCAGAGTTTGGTAACATTTTCCCATAATTATCTTCAAATTATGGGGTTTTTATCTAATTTAAAAGCCGCATTTCAATTGTTTTTTGAACCTGATACTCCTATAAACTTTAGAAGCCTGATAAATGGAAAGATTTAATGTCCTGATATTACTCTCTTTCATTTTTTTTGTTGCATCTGATCTCTATGGAATTGAGCAAAAAAATTGCGCACAACTCACTTTTAAAGACAATCAGCAGGATACAACTAAGGAAAATCAGGTTCTTTATAATGGCAGGATTTGGAGAAACCTTTATTACATGGTGCAGGGAGATCAATTCCTCTTTTCAAAAGAGTTTTTACCAGGATCATTATCAATCAGTGGTAAAACATTCCCAAATATTCTTCTGAAGTATGATATATTCAGTGATGAAATCCTGACTCCGATCGATTCAGGAAAAATACTTCAGCTGAACAAAGAACTGATTGACAGCTTCTCTGTTATCTTCCAGAATAAAAAGTACCGTTTTACCAAGATAAAGGAGGATAGTCAGAAAAGATTTAAAAGTTTTGTTAATGTCATATATGAAGGGAAAACAGATCTATATGTGAAGTACAATAAAAAAATTGACCGTTCCTCAATTGAAGGAAAATCTGACAACTTTTATCAGACGAGCCTGATATATTTTGTGAAAGACAAGATATTATATACAATATTCAATAAACGTGACTTATTTACTATTTTGAAAAAAGACAAATCCCAAATGAGGGACTTTATAAAAAAGAATAAATTGAGAGTTTCAAAAAAAGAACCCGAAAGTTTTGCTCAGGTAATCATATATTACGATAGTATAAGCCGATAGAACTATACTTATGAGATCAAAGATTCGTATTCTGATTTTGCTGTTATTTCTGACTGACAGTCTTTGTGCTCAGGAAAAATATGTGTTGCCGCCAGATTTTAAAGGTCTAACATTTAAAGAATTTGCGGCCAGGGTTGAAAAGCTTTTACCTGTAAAATTCTTTTATAAAGACGAATGGATACACAATCTGAAAATAGGCGATTATTCAAACTGTTCAACATTGTCATGTGTATTGGATAATCTTTTTAAAGGAACCTCGCTTTTCTATATTATTGAAGAATCAGGGAATGTAGTTATTACCAATAATTATGCAATAAAAGTTTCAGATATTCCTTTAGAAAAAAATGATAAATTCCTTCAGCCTACTGATTATTCAGCTGCGGGCGAAAACCAGCAGACGACAGGAAATGCAACAGTGGAGATAGGAAATCCTGCTGAAAAAAATAATCCGGGGAATGTTGTTGTTTCAGGATATATCACTAATAAAGACACAAAAGAACCGGTGCCCGGAGTAACTGTTTTTATTCAGAAGCTCTCGGCAGGGACCATCTCTAATGAGTACGGATATTATACAATTAAAATACCGCGTGGAATTCATATTTTTAAGTTTTCATTCATTGGGATGAGAGAAAAGATGATCAACATGGATCTTAACGGGTCGGGTGAAATGAATGTAACCATGAATAGTGTTCTAATTCCTTTGAAAGAGACAGTAGTTTCAGCTCAGAGGAACGTTACACTTCAACGATTTGAAGTTGGATCAGAGAAGATCAATATAACCGCTTTTAAATTGTTACCAACATCGATGGGAGAATCAGATATAATAAAGAGTATTTTATTGGTACCAGGTGTTCAGTCTGTTGGAGAAGGTTCACCGGGCTTTAATGTAAGAGGAGGCTCCGCTGACCAGAACCTTATTCTCCTGTACGGGGCACCTATATATAATTCTTCTCATTTCTTTGGATTCTTTTCAGCAGTCAATTCCGATATAATAAAAGATGTTACCTTATACAAAGGAGGAATTACCAGCCGGTATGGTGGAAGGATCTCTTCAGTACTTGATATTGGAACAAATGAAGGAAACAGGAGTGAATTTTCAGGAAGTGCAGGCATAAGTCCGATTACAACTCATGTAATGGTGGAGGGTCCAATAATAAAAGATACTCTTACCTATATTTTTACTGCACGAACTACATACTCAAACTGGATTTTTGATCTGATCAGGGACCCTGCTCTTCGTAACAGCAGAGCATCTTTCTATGATTTGAACGGTAAGATAACGTATGATATTAACAAGAACAATAAGATTGACTTTTCTGCGTACACCAGTCACGACTCTTTCAGGTTTAACTCCGACACAGTTTACAGTTATGACAATAATATCTTTGCTTTGAAGTGGCGTCGTTTTTTCAGCAGCAGGTTTTTTTCAGCCATCTCAATTAATAACAGTTCTTATGATTACGATATTTCGAGCCAGCAAATTCCGACTGAGGCATATGTGCTTGCTCATAAAGTTAACAGTACAGGTTTTAAAGCAGATTTTAACTGGTTCCTGGGTAGAAATGAGATTAATTTTGGTCTCGACCTTACAAGGCATGAAATATTACCAGGAAGGTATTTTCCAAAAGGAGATTCATCTCTTGTTATTCCGCAGACTATTATAAAAGAGCGTGCATGGGAAGGAGCTTTATATGTCGATGACAAATTCATTCTGACAAATTATTTGTCTGTTAATGTTGGAGTTAGAATGTCAGGTTATTGTTCACTGGGTCCGGCATCAGTCATGCTATATGACCCCGCGTATACAAAAAGCACATCAACAATTATTGATACCCTTAACTTCAAGCCTGGTGCAATCACCAGTAAATATGGAGGACTGGAGCCAAGAGTCTCTTTAAATTTCCGCATTTCAGAGAAAAATTCCTTTAAACTAAATTATAACAGAACACGGCAATACCTTCATCTGCTCTCAAATTCAGCCTCTATATCTCCGACAGATACCTGGAAACTATGTGATTATTATCTGAAACCGGAAATTGGGGACCAGGTAGCAATAGGCTTTTATGAGTTATTATTTAAAAATAATGTTGAAGCATCAGCTGAGTTTTATTATAAGGAAATAAGGAATATGATAGATTTTAAAGCCGGGACAGACTTAATAATGGATGACCACATAGAAAAAGATGTCATAAATATGAAGGGTAAAGCTTATGGTTTGGAACTGGTAATTAAAAAAACAGAAGGGAAAATCCGTTATGTTATAAGTTATACATATTCCAGAACTTTTATTAAAAGTCTCGGTTCTTTCAGCCAGGAAATCATTAATTCAGGTAAGTGGTTCCCTGCAAATTACGATAGGCCCAATGACCTGGTCGTGACATTTAATTATCTTTTCTCACGCCGTTTCAGTTTCTCATCTAATTATACCTATAGCACAGGCAGGCCAATAACCTACCCTGTGTCTACTTATTATATGTACGATAATGCTCTGGTGGATTATTCAGCCCGGAATCAATACAGAATTTCCGATTATTCAAGGCTCGATCTTTCACTAAAATTAAGCGGGAATCTAAGATCAAACAGAATTGCACATCCAAACTGGACTTTCTCAGTTTATAATGTCCTCGGAAGACAAAACGTTTATTCTATTTATTTTAAAAAGGAAGGAGATGTTGTTGATGGTTATAAATTGTCAGTGTTCGGCAGGGCAATTCCTTCAGTAACTTATAGTTTTGACTTTTAAATTAATTATGAAATACATAACCTGAAAATTCATTGATTTTGACTGCATCGAGCTTCTCTCCCGATTTCCTCGGGATCGTCGGTTCTTCGTTAATCCTGATGCTGCGGATATGTGGTAAAAAAATTGAATTTCACGCGATTTATATAAGAAAGTATGCAGATTAAACTGACACATCATATCATTTTCTTTCTGTTTCTGATTCTTTTCAACAGTTGTATAACTGAATTTACTCCTAAATCTGAGGGAGAAAAGGAAGTGCTCGTTGTTCAGGGGTTAATTACTGATCAGCCTGAGCATTATACAGTTAAACTATCTAAATCACTGCCTCTGGGGGAAACAAGTGCCGCGAAACCTGTGAGTGGTTGCAGCGTACAAATTTCAGATAATGCAGGGAATAATTTCAGTTTAAAAGAAACTGTAGCCGGAACATATATTACTGACTCTACAATATTTCAGGGTGTGGTTGGAAGAACATACACGCTCCACATAGGCATCAACAACGGCAATAATATAATCAGCTACCAGTCGTATCCGGCAGAGATGAAACCCGTCCCTCCAATTGACAGCGTATATTATGAAAAAACGGTTATTGAAAAACCATATGAAAACTTTAAGGGTACTGATGGATGCAAGATATACCTCGACACTCACGATACCGAAAATAATTGTAAGTTCTACAGATGGGATTATACAGAGACATGGGAAATCTGGCTCCCCTTTGATATTCATAATAAAATATGCTGGATATCAAATAATTCTGATACAATCAATATTAAAACTACAGCAGCTTTAAATGAAGCAAGGATAAACCGCCATAATGTTACTTATATTTCGAACGTTACCGACAGAATGAAAACAAAATACAGCATTCTGGTGAATCAATATTCCCTGAATGAGGATGAATACAATTATTGGCAGGAATTGCAAAAACTTATGGTTCAGGTAGGAGGCCTTTCAGATGTAATTCCTTCTTCTGTTCCGAGTAATATCTGGTGCACCGACAATCCAAATGAAAAGGTTTTGGGCTACTTCAGCGTTTCAGCAAAGTCTGCTAAAAGGATTTTTATAAAAGATAGTTTTGCTGGTATTATTGATCCTTATGCTCACTGTGTTTCAGACACGCTGATAGGAGGATATAGTGAACTTCCGGGTTTGGGTACTTCTGTTTGGATACTCTTTGATATTCCGGGTTCTCCATTTCATTCTCCGGAGATTATAATATTGACAAAAACAAAAGGATGTGCAGATTGTACAGTGAGAGGTACAAATATTGAACCTGCTTTTTGGGAAGATGATAAATGACAGATTAATTACGAAAGTGTTTTAGATGATAAAGAAATTCAAACCTGCGATACTGCTTCTGATAAATCTCTTGTTTATGCAAGGTATTTGTAGTCAGACTCCTCAGGATATTCCAGGTTATCTTATTCAAAAGTTTTCACGTTATTGTAAATCAGTCCCAAGGGAAGAAATATATATTCACTGCGACAGGGATGAGTATATTTCAGGTGAAAATATCTGGTTCAATATTTATTTGATTGACAGGCAGAGTTTTAAGCCATCATTAAATAGCAGGATTGTATATTTTGAGTTGTTGAATACTGAAAACAGACCGGTTGTGCAAAAGAGGATCCTTGTTGATAATGGCTTAGGTCCCGGACAAATTGTACTGCCCGATACTCTAAGTTCAGGGTTATATACAATTAGGGCATATACAAGCTGGATGAAAAATTTTCTGCCATATAATTGTTTTATGAGAAAAGTTGCAATATATAATACTTTGAGCAATAAAGCTTTTAAAAGAAATTTGAATGCAGACAGTTTCATTAAGAATGGAAATCTTAATAATAATACAAGGAAAATTAAAAATACAGGGATAACCCTCAGTATAAATAATTCTAAACCGGATATCCTGGAAATATTCGTAAATGCTGATAAGAGGTTCCGGTCTGAAAACAACGACCTTATTTACATCTTTATTCAGACACATGGGAACATCAACCGTGTAAGCTCTGGAAAGCTGACTGAGGAAACCACTGAGTTTGCTGTACCAAAGGTTTTACTGGGTTCAGGAATTAATCAGATAACAATATTTAATTCTTACGGCGAACCGGTCGGGGAAAGATATATTTATACTCCTTCTGGGAAAAGTAATTTTCTTAACCTTAATTATGTTGAAAGTTGTAATCTGAGGGATAAAGTCAATCTTGAAATTGAACTTAAGAATGAGTTATTACAAGCTTCGAATTCAACAAATCTTAGTGTATCTATTGCCCCTCAGTCAAATGAAATGGGAGTCATGGATATAGATGATTATCTTATATTTGGAACGGAGTTTGGTTCGCCCTGGCAAGATGCGATTAAGAGAAAAAAAATAAAGGAGCTTTCCCGGGAAGTTATGGATAGTATTCTTCTGAATGTTACAAGTAACTGGATTGATTGGTCAGCCATACTCTCAGGCGATTTGCCTGATTTTAAATATAAGATCGAAAAAGAGGATCATCTTCTTCATGGTAAACTTCTGACTAATGATCAGCAGGCAGTCCATGCCGGTGAATTAGTTTTGATGTGCATCCCTGGCAAAGAGGCCTTATTTCAATATGCTAAGACAGATAATGAGGGAAATTTCAGTTTCAATATTCATATTGATGAAGGGCTTAAAGATTTAATATTCATGCCGGATGACATAAGCAAAAATCATAAGATTATTATTGAATCATCATTTTCAGATCAATATATTAAATCTAAAGTATCCGTTGATTCAACAAGGAGAGTTATTCCACCCTATATTTCAAAGCTAAGTGTAAACCAGCAGGTACAAAAGATTTATGGAGTTACTGCTATTGGAAACTTCTTGAATCCAAATTTTCAGCCAGTTAAATCATCAAGATTCTATGGGAAACCTGATATAGAACTAATCCTGGCAGATTATATTAGCCTGCCCGTTATGAGCGAAATCTTTTTTGAACTTTTACCCGGAGTTTCTCTGAAAAAGAAAAAATCAACATATGAAATATCAGTAACTTATCGGATTGAGGATAATCAGTCATCTACAACACCATCTTTAATGATAGATGGTGTAATAATAAAGGATCCCTCATTAGTAGCAAATCTTGATCCTGAAATTGTGGAGAAAATTGATGTTATTAAGGGAAAATATTTAGTTGGGAAATATTATTTCCCAGGCATAGTAAATGTGATTACTAAGTCAGGTGATTTTAGTTGTGTTCCTCTTCCTGATTATATGATAAGACTCCCATACAAAATAACAGAACCTGTCAGATCGTTTGTTTCACCCAGTTATTCATCGGAAGAAAATAAGGATAGCCGTATACCTGATTACAGAAATACCCTCTACTGGAATCCTTCAGTAAAGACTGATAAGGATGGCGATGCAAGAGTGGAATTCTGGAGCTCCGACAATAGATCAGAATATGTAATTAATATTCAGGGTATTACACAGGAGGGAGAGCCATTCTCGCTTCAGAAGATCATAAGGGTAAAATAAATAAGTAACTACCTCGACATATTTTAAGAATCTATAGTAAGAAATATCTACTTATCTAAATCTATTCAGATCCGGATAGTCGAAATTTTTCGATTAGTCATCAATAATCTCAATTTTTGGCGGCATTTTGCTTAACAAATTTGTAAATTAGAGGCATAGAATGATTAGAAGTGTCTGTTTTAATTGTTTACAAAATGAAAAAAATAATATTGATTTTCAGCCTTACCTATATGCATCTGTTTGTGCATGCACAGAATTATCCGTTTCAGAATACAACTCTTTCCGCTGATGAGAGGATCAGGAATCTCATTTCCCTGATGACTACAGATGAGAAGATAAACTGCCTTTCAACCAGAATTTCTGTTCCGCGTCTGGGAATAAAAGGCACTCATACAGTTGAAGGACTTCACGGTTTGGCTTACAGCGGTCCTGCAAACTGGGCAGTAAAAGGAGCAAAAGCATCTCCAACTACAACATTCCCGCAGTCAATTGGCCTTGCAGAAATGTGGGATCCTGAAATGATTCAACAAGTTGCAGACTGGGAAGCTACAGAAAGCAGGTTTCTTGCCCAGAATAAAAACTTCGGAGTTGCCGGGCTGATAGTTTTTGCACCGAATGCGGACCTTGGGAGGGATATAAGATGGGGCAGAACTGAGGAGTGCTACGGAGAGGATCCTTTTCTTACAGGCACCCTGGTGACGGCATTTGTTAGAGGACTTCAGGGTAATAATCCTGTATACTGGAAAACTGCTTCACTAATGAAACATTTTCTGGCCAACAGCAATGAAAATAACAGGGTTTATACAAGTTCTGATTTCGATGAGAGACTTCTCCATGAATATTACTCTTATGGTTTTTATAAAGGAGTTACAGAAGGAGGCTCACAGGCTTTTATGGCCGCATATAACAAATATAATGGCATCCCATGCACCGTTAACCCTGTTTTACGTAATGTTGCCATGAAAGAATGGGGATTAAGAGGCATAATTTCAACTGACGGCGGTGCTTTTAAACAACTTGTCACTACCCATGCATATTATACTTCTTTACCTGTGGCAGCAGCTGAATGCATAAAGGCAGGAATTACAATGTTTCTCGACGATTACAGGCCGTCTATTAAAGAAGCGATTGAAAAAGGGCTTATTACTGAAAAAGATATTGAAGAAGCTATTTATGGGAATTTAAGAGTACTGCTCAAGCTTGGTATGATGGATAGCTCGCTGCAAAACCCATATGCTGAAATAGGAATTACAGATACAATTGCTCCATGGACAAAGCCTGAGGTCCATGATCTTGTCAGAAAAGCAACAGAAAAATCGATTGTGCTGCTTAAGAATAAAGAAATGCTTCTCCCTCTTCTGAAAAATAAAATTAAATCTGTCGCAGTGATTGGTCCGTCGGCGAACTCAGTTATATCTGACTGGTATTCCGGGACACCGCCTTACAGGATAAGTATTTTACAGGGCATTAAGAATGCTGCCGGTGAGAATATTATTGTCAGATATGCCCGCAGCAACAAAGCCGATTCTGCTGTTACTGCCGCAAAACAGTGTGATGTGGCTATCGTATGCATTGGGAACCATCCGCTTAGTCATGGTCTTGGCTGGGGACAAAACTATGTTCCGAGCGATGGTCGTGAAGATATCGACAGACAGGCAATTACAACGGAACAGGAAGACCTGGTCAGACTGGTTATGGCTGCAAATCCGAAGACCATACTTGTAATGGTTTCAAGCTTTCCATACGCAATCAACTGGTCAAAAGAGCATGTCCCTGCAATTTTACATGTCAGCCAGTCGAGTCAGGAAATGGGGAATGCCGTAGCTGACGTTGTTTTTGGGAAGGTAAGTCCTGCCGGCCGGTTAGTGCAGACATGGATAACTTCTATTGACCAGCTGCCTCCTATACTCGATTATAATATAAGGAATGGCAGAACTTATATGTATGATAAGAATGTTCCCCTATTTCCTTTTGGATATGGATTAACATACACAACTTTTAAATATTCAGGTTTGAGAGCTGATAAAAACACAATAAGAAATAATGAAGTTGTAAATCTTACTTTTAATCTTCAGAATACCGGAAACTTTGACAGTGATGAGGTGACACAACTTTATGTAAGTTTTCCGGATTCAAGGATTGAACGTCCTGTTGTTGCATTGAAAGGCTTTAAAAGGGTATTCGCTCAAAAGGGAGAAACGATGAAAGTAACAATTCCCTTAAAGGCATCAGATCTGACCTACTGGGATACCGTAAGTCAGAAATTTGTGCTGGAACCGGGCAGGGTGAAGTATTTTATCGGATCATCATCTGAAGACTCTGAACTTCAGGGAGAAATACTTGTCAATTAATTTATTATCTGAAATAAGGATATAATTCCTCATTCCGCTTCGCTTCATTCGGAATTGCGAAAGATATTATCATTCAGGTGCTAAATTATTTCATACCTGGCATCTGAGGACATCAGTGACAGAATTCTCTTTGTTTCTTTTATTCCGTATATTAAAACTCCGGTGTATAATTATAAAAACTTCAAATACATGATAATTGTCATGTATCAGATTTCTGTTTAGCATTCTGACATAACTTGTACAACGATATCATTTTTTCAATTGTCTGCTGTTAATAACCTTAACGGTATAATCATTTTGGATTAATGAATATTCTGAAATTTTCAATATCCCTATAATATGTTCACATATTCTATTAATTTTGCGATAAATCATTTTATACCAGGAGTTAATAGTTATTATTTGAAAAAAAATAAACCGGATTTTAACAGGATTGCCATCAAAGTGGGTAGTAATGTTATTACTCAAGAAGATGGATCGCTCAATGACGGAAGAATTCTGCGCATTGTAGAAGATGTTGCTGTTCTGTATAAACAGGGTATTGAAGTTATATTGATTTCATCGGGGGCAGTAGCTGCCGGCAGGAGCGGAGTATCTCCTTCAAAAAAAACGAACGTTGTGGCTGCCAAACAGATATGGGCGGCTATAGGTCAGGTAAAACTTATGTCAAGCTACCAGTTTCTTTTTGGTAAATATGGTATTCAGGCAGGTCAGCTTCTTGCCACAAAAGAGAGTTTCCGGGATCGGAGACATTATCTCAACATGAAGAATTGCATTTCAGCCATGCTTGAAAACCATGTATTGCCCATTGTGAATGAGAATGATGCTATTTCGATAAATGAACTTATGTTCACGGATAATGATGAATTGTCGGGACTCATTTCATCTCTGATGGACTGTAAATCACTGATTATTCTATCAAATGTTGATGGAGTATACAAAGGTCTTCCCGGAAAGAAGGAAACTGATCTGATTACAAGGATAGATGATAAATCGGAAGACCTCAATAAGTATATTACTTCCTCAAAATCAGGGTTTGGGAGAGGTGGTATGTTAACAAAATGTTCAATTGCCCGTAAAATAGCAGCGCACGGCATCGATGTTTTTATAGCTAATGGTAAGAGAGATTCAATAATATCTGATATTGTCAGGAGAAAAGATGTTCCTTATACCCACTTTGTTGCGAACAGCAAAAGAGAAACCGGCGTAAAAAAATGGCTATCCCACTCCGATACTTTTGCAAAAGGCGCTGTAGTTATAAATGAAGGAGCCAGGGAAGCTCTGCTCGACGACAAAGCGACCAGCCTGCTTATGATAGGTATTACACGTGTTAACGGTATTTTCAGAAGCGGAGATATAGTCAGGATTGTCGATGAAGAGGGAAACAATATTGGAATAGGTAAATCGCAATATGATTCCAAAAAGGCCGAACAGCACATTGGAGAAAAACTCAGTAAGCCATTTATTCACTATGATTATATGGTTATAAATGAGAAATCCAAATCAGCTTTACAGGGATAAAATTTGATAGCTTTTTAAGTTAATTATCCGATGGATTGCACACCACAGTTCAGAAACGCAAGGAAAGCCAGTCATACATTAAATGTTCTGGACAGTGCCATTATTGATAAAATGCTGTTATCAATAGCCGAAAAGGCAATTGAAAATACTGAGTATATTCTGACAGAGAATCAAAAGGACCTTGCATTAATGAAGGAATCAGATCCGAGATTTGATCGTCTGAAATTAACTGCCGAAAGGATTGAAGGGATTGCTGCTGACATGCAAAACGTAGCGAATCTGCCGAATCCGCTGGGCAATATTCTGATGAAAAATAAAAGACAAAACGGGCTGGTTATTACAAAAATTTCAGTTCCGTTTGGTGTGGTGGGAATTATTTTTGAAGCAAGGCCAAATGTCACTTTTGACGTTTTTTCTTTATGCCTGAAATCGGGAAATGCATGCATTCTGAAAGGTGGCAGCGATGCTATCCACTCAAACACAGCAATTGTGAAGCTGATTTGGGAAGTACTCATTAAATATGAAATAGATAAGAATATCCTGACCATTCTTCCGGCAGGGAGAGATGAAACGATCCAGTTACTGAATGCCAGGGAATATGTGGACCTGATAATTCCCAGGGGAAGCCGCACGTTGATTGATTATGTTAGAGATAATGCTTCAATACCGGTAATAGAAACCGGAGCAGGAATTTGTCATACCTATTTTGATGAATCTGGTGACAGGGAGAAAGGCCGACTCATCATAAACAATGCAAAAACACGCAGGGTTAGCGTCTGCAATGCTCTTGACTGTCTGATAGTTCATGAAAAACGCCTGAATGACCTTGCTTTCCTCCTGGGTTTGTGTTCCGAATCAGCTGTGGTTATATATGCCGACGAGAAAGCATACAAAGCATTGACTGGAAAATACCCGTCAGGTCTTCTTGAAAGAGCAACTGTTGAATCATTTGGTACAGAGTTTCTTTCATACAAAATGGCAGTAAAAACTGTTAAATCATTTGAAGAGGCGGTTGAACATATATCTGATTACGGATCAAAACATAGTGAGGCCATCATTTCTGAAAACAAAAAGAATATTCAATTGTTCTATAAAGCAGTTGATGCTTCATCAATTTATTCAAATGCCTCAACCGCATTTACTGACGGGTCGGAATTTGGACTGGGAGCTGAAATAGGTATCTCCACACAGAAATTGCACGCCAGAGGACCTATGGCTCTGGAGGCCCTGACAACTTACAAATGGATCATTGAAGGGAATGGACAAATAAGAAGATAAAATTTTAAAAATAGAGAGGTATGATATTTGATTTTGAAATGATCGATTCTTTTTATAAGCAACTGGATACAAGAATACAGGAAATCAGAAAGAAATTGAATCACCCGTTGACCCTGAGTGAAAAAATTCTATACAGTCATATTTATCATAAGAATCAAGTAAAATCGTTTGGCAGAGGAGAGGATTATGTTGATTTTATGCCCGACCGCGTTGCAATGCAAGATGCAACTGCACAAATGGCAATATTGCAATTTATGATGGCTGGAAAAGAGAGAACTGCTGTTCCGACTTCTGTACATTGCGATCATCTTATTCTTGCACAATCAGGGGCTGAGGCAGATCTGAGAACGGCAGGAATAACAAATAAAGAGGTGTATGATTTTCTAAGCTCGGTATGTAATAAGTATGACATCGGATTCTGGAAACCCGGAGCAGGAATAATTCATCAGATAGTTCTGGAGAACTATGCCTTCCCGGGAGGAATGATGATAGGCACAGACTCACATACTCCCAATGCGGGTGGACTGGGTATGATAGCAATCGGAGTGGGCGGGGCGGATGCAGTCGATGTTCTGGCAGGTATGGGATGGGAACTTAAATTTCCAAAACTTATTGGGATCAAACTGACTGGCAAACTTAGCGGATGGTCTTCTGCAAAGGATATTATACTGAAAATATCCGGGTTACTTACAGTTAAAGGGGGAACAGGTTATATCATTGAATACTTCGGAGAAGGTTCTGAATCACTTTCCTGCACAGGAAAGGCTACCATTTGTAATATGGGTGCTGAGACTGGAGCCACCAGTTCAATATTCAGCTTTGATAAATCTATGAGGGAGTATCTTGTTGCAACAGGTAGAAAAGATGTTGCTGATCTTGCCGTGAAAAACATGGAGCATCTTTCTGCTGACAGGGAGGTTTATACCGATCCTTCAAGGTACTATGACCAGTATATTGAAATCAATCTTTCTGAGCTTGAACCATATATTAACGGGCCATTCACTCCTGACCTCGCTACTCCTTTATCCAGGATGAAAGAAGAAGCTGTTAAGAATAATTGGCCTGTGGAAGTGGAAGTAGGTCTTATCGGATCATGCACAAATTCCTCCTATGAAGATCTGTCAAGAGCAGCCTCAGTGGTGAAGGATGCCTTATCTAAGAACCTGGTTGCAAAATCGGAATTCACTATTACTCCGGGTTCCGAACAGATCAGATCCATTACTGAAAGAGATGGATTTCTTGATTTGTTCAGAAAAATCGGAGGTAATGTTTTTGCCAATGCCTGTGGTCCCTGTATTGGTCAATGGGCAAGGAAAGATGCTGATAATAAAAAGGTTAATACGATCATACATTCCTTTAACAGAAACTTTGCAAAACGGAATGACGCTAATCCCAACACATATGCATTCGTAGCTTCGCCCGAGATAGTTACAGCGATTGCAATCTCAGGGAAACTTACTTTTAATCCGATAAAGGATACTCTGAAAAATTCGCATGGAATGGAAGTAAAACTATCTGAACCGCAAGGATTAAACCTGCCTCCTGATGGTTTCGGAACTGTAGACCCGGGATATCATAAGCCTTTGCATGGCATAAATGGGGAAAAGATAATAATTGATCCCGGTTCTGACAGGCTCCAATTGCTTGCTCCTTTCAAAGAATGGGACAGGAAGGACTTTTTAAACTTGCCATTGCTAATAAAAGCAAAAGGGAAGTGTACAACCGATCACATATCCATGGCAGGATACTGGCTAAAATACCGGGGACATCTGGAAAATATCTCAAAAAACTATATGATAGGCGCTGTGAATTATTTTAATGATCAGACTAACAGCATTTTAAATCAATTGACAGGATTGTATGAAACAGTACCCCGTATTGCACGGGCGTACCGTGATTCAGGTTCAGGATCTGCTGTGGTTGGCGAGGAAAATTTCGGAGAAGGTTCTTCCCGCGAACATGCTGCAATGGAACCCAGGTACCTTGGCGTTAAGGTTGTTCTGGTTAAATCTTTTGCCAGGATTCACGAAACAAACCTGAAAAAACAGGGAGTGCTGACGCTGACTTTCGTTGATAAGGAAGACTATAACAAAATTAGGGAGGATGATAAAATTGATATAACCGGTCTGCCTGATTTTGCTGCAGGCGAAAAGCTGACATTAACACTTAAACATTCAGACGGGACCAGGGAAAAATTTCAGGCAAACCACTCATATAATGAATCGCAGATTGAATGGTTTAAGGCGGGAAGCGCTTTAAATATTATCAGAAAATCAAATAAAAAGAATGGCTGAAAAAATAAAATTAATTGATGGGAAATTAATTGTACCTGAAAATCCGGTTATCCCTTTTATTGAAGGAGATGGGACCGGTCGTGATATCTGGAAAGCATCGGTCAGGGTTTTTGATGCAGCTGTCAGCAAATCGTACAATGGGAAAAGGAAAGTTACCTGGAAGGAGGTCCTTGCCGGGGAAAAAGCTTTTAAACAAACAGGAAACTGGATGCCTGAAGAGACTTTAACCAGCTTCAGGGAATACCTTGTTGGAATAAAAGGTCCGCTTACCACACCTATAGGTGAAGGAATGCGATCTTTAAATGTGGCTTTACGTCAGGTTCTTGATCTTTATACCTGTTACAGACCTGTCAGATATTTTAGTGGAGTGCCCAGCCCCGTAAAGAATCCTGAAAATGTTGATATGCATATATTCAGGGAAAACACTGAAGATATTTATGCAGGAATTGAGTTTATGAACGGGAAACCGGAAACTGAAGAGGTGAAAAGTTTTCTGATCGACAAGATGGGTGTTAAGTCTATAAGGTTCCCCGCTACTTCCTCAATAGGAATTAAGCCCGTATCAGTTGAAGGCACAGAAAGACTTGTGAGACAGGCGATTAAATTTGCCATTAACAAAAAATTGCCATCTGTGACAATTGTTCATAAAGGTAACATTATGAAGTTTACCGAAGGATCCTTCATGAAGTGGGGATATGCTTTAGCTGAAAGAGAATTCGGGAAGGATGTATTCACTTGGATGCAGCATAAACAGATTTCGGAAAAACAGGGTTTGGAAGTTGCAGACAGGATGCTCAGAGAAGCAGAAGCTGCCGGGAAGGTAATCATTAAAGATGTGATAGCAGATGCTTTCCTTCAGCAGATTTTAACACGTCCCGCAGAATATTCTGTGATTGCTACGCTGAATCTGAACGGCGATTATATTTCAGATGCACTCGCAGCTATTGTTGGAGGAATTGGTATTGCACCAGGTGCAAATATAAATTTTGAAAGCGGGCATGCTATATTTGAAGCCACCCACGGCACAGCACCTAAATATGCTGATCAGGACAAAGTGAACCCAGGTTCTGTTATTTTGTCAGGTGCATTGATGTTTGATTACATGGGATGGGGAAAAGTTGCACAAAGTATTTATTCAGGGTTGGAACGAACAATACAAAGTAAGAAGGTCACTTACGATTTTCACAGGTTAATGGAAAATGCCACCTTATTAAAAACGTCTGAATTTGCCGATGCAATAATTTCTAATATCATATAGCAAACATTAAAAAATTTATTTCTTATGGAAGACAATAATTATTTTGCAAAGATTGAAGAGTCAGTAAGAGCTTCATGTCAGATTGAAAATGAGCTGTTTGACCAGTTTGAGGTGAAGAGGGGTTTGAGGAATAAGGATGGAACAGGAGTTTTGGTCGGCCTGACTAATATAGGCGACGTTGTTGGATATAAAAAAGAAGATGGAAAGGTAGTCGCTATTCCTGGCAGATTATTGTACAGGGGAATAGATATAGAAGATATTGCAAAAGGATTCCAGAAAGAGGACCGTCACGGTTTTGATGAAACGGTATTCCTGTTATTGACGGGCCAATTACCAAATAAGAGTGAACTTAAAGTGTTTTCAGAGCATATGGCCTCATTAAGGGCTCTACCAGACGATTTTGTCAAAGACATGATACTATCCATGAAAGGTAAAGATGTCCTTAATATTCTGGCAAGATCGGTTCTGGGCTTATATACGCTTGACGAAAAACCTGATGATATCTCCCTTAACAATATGATTAAACAATCATTAAACATCATAGCCAAGTTTCCAACAATTGTTGCCTATTCATATCAGGCTCTTCGTCACTTATATAAGGGAAAAACACTGTCGATCCGCCACCCTCAGCCAAACCTTACTACCGCGGAAAATTTTCTTTATTTAATAAAAGGTGATTGCAAGGGTTTTTCAAAACTTGAAGCTGATTTGCTGGACCTGATGCTCGTTCTTCATGCTGAACATGGAGGAGGAAACAATTCAACTTTTACAATGAGAGTGACCAGCTCATCGGAAACCGACATTTATTCCTCAATAACATCTGCTATAGGGTCATTAAAAGGTCCGCTGCATGGCGGGGCTAATGTCAGAGTTCTGGAAATGATGGAAGATATGAAAGTTCATGTAAAAAACTGGACTGATGAGGAAGAAGTGACGAAGCATCTTCTGAAAATACTTAATAAAAAGGCAAATGATTTTTCGGGTAAGATATATGGGATTGGACATGCAGTTTATACCATTTCTGATCCAAGAGCTGCAATTCTGAAGTCAAAAGCGCGGGAGCTTGCCATAGAAAAAGGTCGTCTTGATGAATTTGAACTTTATGAACTTGTTGAAAGACTGACACCCGAAGTTTTCAGAGTCTTTAAAGGTGAAAAATCTACAAAAGTAGTTTGTATAAATGTTGATTTTTATTCAGGTTTTGTTTACGCCTGCCTGGATATTTCAAAGGAACTTTATACTCCTCTTTTTGCTATTGCAAGAGTATCAGGATGGTGCACTCACAGGATAGAGGAACTCACTTTCTCTGCAAAAAGGATCATCAGACCTGCATTTAAAAACGTCTATGGCAAACATGATTATATTCCATTAAAAGAAAGAGTATAAAATATGACTGAGGAAATTTCCAGATATGATGTACTTATTGTAGGAGGTGGTGTCGTTGGAACGGCATTGCTTTATACTTTAAGTAAATATACCGACATAAAAAGAATAGGACTGATAGAGAAGTACTCTGACTTTGGTCTGGTAAACTCAGCATCTTATAATAACAGCCAGACTCTTCATTTTGGAGATATAGAAACCAACTATTCCATTGATAAAGCCAAAAGTGTAAAGAGGATGGCTGATATGGTAATGAAATATCTCGAGAATGGAAAAAATAACCCAACAGGAAAGAAGATATTCAGTAAATACTCTAAAATGGTCCTTGCCGTCGGTGCTAACCAGGTTAAGGAACTGAAACAGCGATATCCTGCATTCAGCGAGCTCTTTCCAAAACTCAGGATGATAGAAAGAGATGAAATAGGTAAAATCGAGCCCAGGGTACTTGAAGGAAGGGATCCCGGGCAGGAAATACTGGCGCTGGTCACTGAAGATGGCTACACAGTAGATTATAAAAGACTTTGCCATTCATTTGTCGACAATGCCCTGATGAAAAACCCTGAGTTGGACATTCATCTCGATACCAAACTTCTGAAGATTTCTAAAAACGAAGATCAGTATAGTGTTGTGACCAGTAAAGGCGAATTCAGATCTTCTGTAGTAATTATAGCTGCTGGTGGCCACAGTCTGATGATTGCAAAGTCTCTTGGATACGGGAAGAACTTAGCTGTACTATCTATGGCGGGTAGTTTTTATACTGCTCCCAAAGTGCTTAATGGCAAAGTTTATACTATACAGGTACCAAAACTGCCTTTTGCAGCTATTCACGGAGATCCCGAAGTTCACAGCGAGCAAATAACAAGGTTTGGGCCTACAGCAAAACCAATATTTCAGCTTGAGAGGCATAACATGTCAACCTTCTTCGAATACTGGAAAACCTTCGGACTTGGATTGAGCCCCATCCTTAGTTTGCTTAAAATTATTTCAGATAGGGTTCTCTTTAGCTATATTTTCTTCAATTTTCTCTATGATCTTCCGTATATCGGTAAACGTTTGTTCATAAAAGAGATAAGAAAAATTGTCCCGTCACTAAAAGTAAGCGAACTCAAATATGCCAAAGGGATCGGTGGTACACGGCCCCAAATAGTAAATAATACAACCAGGAAACTTGAAATGGGTGAGGCAAAGCTTAACGGTGACAAAATAATATTCAACATAACTCCATCCCCCGGAGCTTCCACATGTCTTGGAAATGCATACTCTGATACTCAGGAAGTTATAAAATTTCTTGATAATAAATTTAAGTTCAATAAAGAAGCATTTGAGAAAGACCTGATGTAAAGATCTTTTAAAACGTCCTTTGTGAGTCTTCGTGTAAACCTTTGTGTGCCTTTGTGGTAAAAGAAGTTTTAATTATAACACCACAAAGGATCACAAAGTAAAACACAGAGTAACACGAAGGAAAAACAGGAAACAACCTTTAAGCTCCGGCATATACTAACAGAGCCAATCCGGCCAGATAGGCAAGGAACATCATAAAAATCAGATTATTAATTTGTTTTGATGCTCCTTTGAATTCCTTCCAGATAAAAACACCCCAAAGGGCAGCAATAAGTGTTGCCCCCTGACCTAAACCGTAAGATATTGCAAAACCAGCTTTTCCTGAAGCGATAATACTCATTGACATTCCAATATTCCAGATTATTCCTCCCAATACACCATTAAGATGAACATCAAAACTTCCCTTTGTATAATCCTTGAATGTCAAGGGCTTACCTTCGAATGGGCGCTTCATAATCAGATAGTTGAAGAGCAAGTTGCTTATGAACACTCCAATCGCAAAAAAGAATATTGCTGAATACGGCGTCAGTTTTCCCGCTTCCGGAGTCTCAAAACTGGAAACCATCGAACTAGCAACAAAACGATAGAAAAGAGCCATTAGAATACCTGCAGAAAGAGAAAGTGAAATACCTTTTCCTGAAACCTTCTTCAACGACAGACTGTGCTTTTTATACGCTATGGCATCTATTATTATTGCTACAACAATCAAAGCGACACCACCAAAGAGCAAATTTGCATTACCGTGAGGTGAATAAACATAATTAATAATGACGCCCAGTACCAGTGCAATTCCGACACCGACTGGAAACGCGACAGCCATCCCTGCTATTGCCATAGCCGCCACAAGCAAAATGTTGGAAGCATTAAAAATCACTCCACCTATCATGGCGTAAAGAATGTTATGCGGTTCTGCCTGTTTTATATCAGGAATAAAGCTCCTTCCACTTTCTCCAGTGCTGCCCAGAGTGAAACCGATTAATATTGAAAAAAGTAGAATTCCTAATGCATAATCCCAGTAAAAAAGTTCAAAACGCCATGACTTACCGGTTAACTTTTGGGTATTACCCCAGGAACCCCAGCAGATCATTGTTATGATACAAAGAATTATGGCCAGCGTGTAACTTTGTGGTATGAACATGTTATAAAAGATAAAAGTTATAAGATAAAAAATATAAGTAAAAAAGATGAACCATTTCTGTTAAAATTCCCGGATTTTACCTGAAGCACCTATACACATTTATTTGCTCTTGATAGGAACATGCATCATCCTTGCTTCAATAAATGTACTAATCTCAGGAACAGGCTTCTTTAGCTTTACGTAATACTGGTTCCCATCCATCGAGTTTTCCCATTTATTGCTTCCGTCAGAATTAACAATAATCTTCCCTCTAACTGTGTCAAAGAATCCTTCAGTTCCATACACTCCGATAAGCGCTGCCGTTTCGTCCCAACTCATTCTTCCGTCTTTGTCTTCAGGAGAAAGAGGAATGCTTATTCTGAAAACATCTTTCACAGGGCTGTTTTTAATATCAGATTTTATTAATTTCAATCCCGTATGTATTTCAGCACCAATCTCGAATCCGGTAAAAATGATCTCCCCCGGCCAGTTTTCATAAACATATTTTGATGCTGTCGAATCCATATAAATATTAAACTCTTTTCCTTCAGGAAACCTTCCGGCCATTGATACCAATCTTTTTACCTTTTTGATTACCAGTTCGTTTCCTGTTAACGGTGAGATTTTATCAGCTGTTGACTTAAGCAGATTACTCAGATTGGTTAAAAATCCCACTGTTACTATAGTGACGCTATGATCGGGCTGAAGACTGAGTGTCTTTCTGTAAACATCTACTGCGTCAGGGACCTTAGAGGTGGATTTAATTGAGTGCGGGTATTTTTTGACTATCGAATCTGCCCAGTGTTGAGAAGATCCGAGATCAACTCCGTTCGTTTTTGGCGATCCGATGGGAAGTTCACTCCTTCCAAAGTATGTATTAATGACGTTGATAGAAGGGGCCACAAGTTCGTTTTTATTTGAAGTGACAGTAGCGAGGATGTCTGCCTTGCCACTGTCGGCCATAGCGTGAAGAAAGGCCAATGCTCCTACATCGTCATAATCAGGACCAAGGTCGGTGTCGAAAATTAATTTTACCGGTTCAACATTCTTTTCATCTGATTGATTTGCATATCCATATAAAATTAAGCTGATAACCATTGTTGTGAGTAAGAACTGTTTCATAGAATTAAATTTATCAAATTGCTAATATGTGGCCTGTGATTTTTACCCTCCAACCCCCATGTGGGGGCTTAGAAATGTGAAAGTCCCCCATCTGGGGGATTTAGGGGGTTGAAAATCAGGGGAATTGTATCTTTATTTCATTTCTATATGGTGCGGAGGCCTGAGCTCCCATCCGTGTTACTGATATTGAAGCTGCTTTATTTGCAAAAACAACTGCATCATTAAGATCTTTTCCCTCAGATATAGCTACTGCAAGCGCACCATTAAATACATCGCCCGCAGCCGTTGTGTCAACAGGATTTACCTTAAAGCCGGGAATTAATCCTGTGTGATTTTCTGACATTACAAAAGCTCCTGCGTCACCCAAAGTTATAATTACATTTTTTACTCCTCTTTTCTGAAGCAATGCTGCAGCTTTTTCTGCAGTTCTTATGTCTGTTATTGTTACTCCGGTAAGCGCTTCTGCTTCAGTTTCATTTGGAGTTATCAACCATACATGTTTAAGCAGATTATCTGATAATTCACATGCAGGGGCCGGATTGAGGATCACTTTTATGCCATGCTCCGATGCAGCAACTGCGGAGTATTCAACTGTTTCTAAAGGTATTTCCAGTTGAAGCAGGAGAATTTCGTATTTGCCGTTTTCGAATATAACCGGCTGAATATCTTCCTGTAACAGATTGCCATTTGAGCCAGGGGCGACTACAATGCTGTTTTCCCCAGCTGAATCAACAGTAATTAATGCAACTCCTGAAGGAAACTCGAGATCTTTAACAATATACTGAGTATCAATACCTTCTCTCATTAATAAACCCACTGCCTGATTCCCGAATAAGTCATTTCCCCTTTTAGTAACAAAGGTGACTTTTCCTCCAAGACGTGCTGCTGCAACAGCCTGATTAGCACCTTTGCCTCCTGGATTCATAAGAAAAACTCCTCCGAGTATTGTCTCTCCCGGCAAGGGTAGTTTTTCGGTTTTTATTACCATATCGGTATTTGAA
>PMIJ01000043.1 GCA_003157015.1 Bacteroidales bacterium | reverse complement strand
TCCTTAAGTTGACGGCTATGGGGCGGGGGGTGAGTTCATTGAATCAAAAAACAGTGCGACCAGGTGCATGATAAATGTATCTTCTCCGAACAATATGGAGAATTTTTATTTACTTCGCATTCTCGACCTGGTCGTTTGCAGTAACCGATGGAAAAGCGAAAATTCAGGACTATTACACTCTTAGCAGACATTGTCATTCTGACGGTTTCCTTTCTGGCTATGGTATGGACAAAACCAGCCAGCCTGAGGTCGTACCTGCCATCACATGCACCTTTCTTCCTTGGGCTGGCCCTTATGTGGATCATCGTCTCGCTAGTCAACGGGAAGATGCACAGGGGAAAGATCATAAACTTTACAACACTTTTTACAAGGGTTCTTACGAGTAATATTATTGCTATTTCAATCACTGCCCTGGTAATGTATAGTATAAGAACTCTCGCTTATTCCAGAACAGTGGTCCTTGGTACGGCATTGCTCGCAACGTTTCTCGAGCTGGTTTTCGGTTCAGTTTACATGGCCTATAAAAAAGCAGTAGTACAGGATTATGAAGAATATGATAAATATAAGACATATAAAAAGCCAAGCGAATACGATCTGGTGAAGAAGGTAAATGGTAAGGGTGAACGGAAGGATGAACACACTGAAGTAAATCCCGGGATTGCACTGGCAATAGAAAAAGAATGCGGATCTGAAATGGCGCTTGCAATCCTGAAGATGACCTGCAGTAACTTCACAGATCGGGTTGCCGTGCTTTCAACTACCACCGTTTTTAACATCACCAGCCTTGCCAAAGAGGAATATGACTACATTATCAACCTTCATAAGATTAATGATATAAAAAGGCTCGACAGCTTTCTCGATGCCGTAAACAGCAAACTCATAGTGAAAGGATTTCTTTTTTGTTGTGTCGAGACAAAGGATCAGCGGAAACACAGGCTCTTAAAAAAATATCCTCCCGTATTGAACCATATCTACTATTTTTTTGACTTTATTGTAAAACGAATACTGCCAAAACTCAAATTTACAAGGGGTCTTTATATTTTCCTGACACGAGGAGAGAATACAGTGCTTTCGCGTGCCGAGACTCTGGGGAGGATCTCACGTGCCGGCTTCAGGATCAAGCAGGAATCATTTATAGGAAACCTTTTGTGTATCGAGGCAAGAAAGATTGATGAACCCCTTCCAATAAATGAAAATGTTTATGGTCCGCTGATTGCGCTCTCGAGGATAGGCAGGGACGGAAATATGATAAAAGTGTATAAGCTGCGAACCATGCATCCCTATTCGGAGTACATACAGAATTATGTTTATGAAATGCATGATCTTCAGGATGGCGGAAAGTTTAAAAATGATTTCCGGATAACATCCTGGGGTGCAATATGCAGGAAAATATTTCTTGATGAGCTTCCAATGCTAATGAACTACTTCCGGGGCGATATGAAACTTGTTGGAGTGAGGCCCTTGAGCAAACAATACTTTGAACTATACAGAACCGCCGTAAGGGAGAGAAGAATAAAATACAAACCAGGGCTGATTCCGCCATTCTATGCAGATATGCCTATGGACCTGGATAGCATTCAATCCTCAGAACTAAAGTATCTTGACTCATTCGACCGGCATCCGTTTTTCACTGATTTTCGTTATTTCTGGAAATCGACATGGAATATACTTTTCAGGAAGGCGAGAAGTAACTAAACGACTCACGACTAACGACTCACGGCTCGCGGTAAATTCTTTTCCTTTTCTTCCTTGTGTCGTGTGTCTTGCGTCGTTCATCGTTGTAATTTTATAGTGATTTTTAAATTAATAAAAAAAATATACCTTTGCCGGATATTTAAATTTTAGACAATGGCTGAAAAGACACGATATTCTGATGATGAGCTTGAGGAATTCAGACAAATTATCCTCATGAAGCTGGATAAAGCCAGGAAAGATTATGAGATACTTAAGTCGAGTATCACTCATGAAGAGAGCAACGATACTATGGATACCTCTCCGACTTTTAAAGTGTTGGAAGAAGGTGCAACGACTTTATCTAAAGAGGAAGCAGGCCGTCTGGCCCAGCGTCAGGAGAAATTCATTCAGCATCTTCAGGCTGCATTGATAAGAATCGAAAATAAGACCTACGGGATATGCCGTGAAACGGGAAAACTTATATCGAAGGAAAGACTGAGAGCAGTTCCTCATGCCACTCTGAGCATGGATGCAAAGATGAAACAGAAATAATAAAAAAGGCCTGAAGGCCTTTTTTTATACCCGTAATGACCACTTTGTATGATCGGACTTGCCCAGGTAATACACTTAAGTCATTCCATTCCGGGTTCATCCCATTAATAAGATCAATCTTCTTATTTCGGGAACCTGATTTTATCTGCTTCTCTCTTTTAATGGCATCCCCTATCGACTCTAAGCTTTCATAATATACCAGCTTACAAAGGTTATATCTTGCTGAGAAGCTATTATGATGAATTTTCAATTTATGTTGGTTCATACGTTGCTTAAGTTCACTTGTAACACCAGTGTAAAGAACTGAATTATTGTTATTTGTCATTATGTAAACATATCCCATCATAAAATGATGTGATTTGAAATATCTATTAGGATTACTTATCTCCCTAACTGCTGTTTCACAATCTTAGCAATATACTTTCCGAGAATATCGAATTCGAGATTAACAACGGTCCCTATCTTTATCTGGTGAAAGTTTGTGACTTCCCAGGTAAAGGGTATTATTGCAACTTCGAAGGATCGTGGTTTTGAATTAACGACAGTCAGACTCACCCCGTTCACGGATACCGATCCTTTTTCAACTGTTATATAATCGTCCTGTGCCGGTTCATACTCAAAAGTATAGTACCAGCTTCCCCCTGCCTCCTTAACGGCTGTGCATACCGCTGTCTGATCAACATGTCCCTGCACCATGTGTCCGTCGAGACGACCGTCGAGACGAGTGCTACGCTCCAGGTTGACCCTGTCACCCGGTTTCAGCAATCCGAGGTTTGTCTTTTCGAGAGTCTCCTTTATTGCAGTTACTGTATATGTCTTGTTGTCTTTCCTGACGACAGTCAGACATACACCATTATGTGAAATACTCTGGTCGATCTTCAGCTCATTTACAAATGAGCATTTCATTGTAATATGAAGGTTATCCTTTTCTTTTTCAAGTTTTACGACCTGAGCGGCTTCTTCAATGATTCCGGAAAACATTATTTTATAAAATTTAGTTTAAGGGATAAAGGTAGGGAAAATTAGAAGATGGGCACACGACTCACGACGAACGACGCATGACACACGAGACACTACAACTGGAAGAAATATTTTGACTTTTTATTAATCATCTATAACTTTGATTTGGAATAAATTATTAATCTTCAAATCTCGTTGTGCTATGAGTAATTATGAAAATTTGAAAGTCTGGCATAGAGCCGTTGATCTTGCTGTATCAATTTACAGATTGACACAATCTAACAAATTATTTGTAAAAGACTTTGGATTAAAAGATCAATTACAAAGATCTTCAGTAAGTATTTCAAGTAATATCTCTGAAGGAAATGAACTTGGAACAGATAAACAGGCAATAAGGCAGTTCTTTATTGCAAAAGGATCAGCAGCGGAAGTATATACACAGCTTATCATCTCTTGTAAAATCGGATATATAACTGAAGATGATTGCAAATACTATCTGAATGAATGCAAAGGTATTTCTTCTATGCTTATAAATCTGATAAAATCAAGATCTATAGAATAATAACCAGAGATAGTATTTTATTTTCAAACTTATTAAGTCAAATTAGATTGCATTATTAACCTTGCGTCGTGCGTCGTGAGTCTTGCGTCCATACTAGTTTCTTCCCAAACCCCAACCTGTTATCAGTCATTTTGATGAAAGTAAGTTTTACCACCCAGAGGTGAGTATCCATCAGCGCTGCAGGAGGAAATTTTTTAAGATATGCCCATTTAGCTTTTGATAATAATTCGCTTCCGGGCTCTGAAATTACTCCCTGAAACTGGATCCCTCTTATTCTACCGATAACCATTGTTTCAAGAACCACTGATCCGGCAACGACTGGATTTTTAATGAACTCGTTCCCGTGCCGGGTACCGGTATCTGTGGTGAATACCAGTGAGTTTTCTTCTTCCAGATATACATAAAAGCAGTTTGCACACCAGGGTTCATTTTCAACTGTTGTGGCAATAGTGAGGACATGATGTTTCCTGAAGAACTTTATGATCCTGTTGTCAATCATTTCCCTTCCATCTGAAACCATTACTGTCAAATCCCGCCAGATCAATAATGCGGTCAACAACTGTCATAACAAGTTCATCTATGGTTTTGGGACCGCTGTAGAATGATGGTGTTGCAGGACAAATTATTGCACCTGCCAGGGTCAGCGTTTTCATATTATTAATATGGATGAGGCTGAATGGTGTTTCACGAGGAACAATGATCAGCTTTCTTCTTTCCTTAAGCATCACATCGGCTGTGCGTGCAATCAGATCATCGGATGTTCCGTTAGCGATCCGTCCCAGTGTACCCATTGATGAAGGACAGATAATCATTGTGTCATATTGAGAGGAACCCGAAGCGAAGGGCGCATAATATGTATTATTATTATAAGCCTTCGCAACCCCTTCATTATGAAATTCCGACCCGATTTCTGCCTTCCAGATCTCTTTTCCGGTATCTGAAAAAACTACTGCAATTTCTTCTATGGGAGCCTGTATCTCATGCAATCTGTTCAGTAGTTTATATGCATATATTGAACCGCTGGCGCCGGTTATTGCAAGGATGATCTTTCTCGATTTTATTTCTAAATCCTTCATTATAGTTTGAGATGCTGGACAAAGATAATGATTTATTACTGAAAGGATTCTAGATTGAATTACTTGATAATAATGCATCTATTAAGTTTAATCGTTCATTTGCCTCCTGGAACTCATTTCGTTCGGTTCTTTTTGTTCGTCCAAAAACATACATTACTTTCTTTTTATCAAGAAAAAGAAAGTAAGCAAAGAACCGAGCCCGAAGGGCGAGCTCGCGAACACCCTTAAAAAATAATTAAAATTGTGAGCAAAAATCAAGGCTGCAGAGAATTTTGGGGCAACTGTTTTTCGGCTTGCCCACGCAATACAACTCGCTCCACTTCGTGCCTTAGCCTCGCTCAAACAGTATTGCTTACTAAAGGCCACTGCAGCAAGCCTCAAAACAATCGCTATCTCCCAAAATTCTCTGAGGCCTTCTGAAATCCACCCAACTATTAAAATGTTACTGAATATTCTAAATTATGGCGCGAGGGCAAATCGGAACCGATCGGAAAAATAAGTAGGGATTGCAAATCCGCAGTAGCTAAGAAACTTAGGATAAGACGATTGTTTTGAATATGTTTGAAATTTCAACCAAATCGCCGTAAGGCGATCAACGCCTTCAGATCTTTTTTGGAATTAATTACAATTTTTAAGGCTGCGAAGGGAAGGGCAAAAAGTAAGCATTACTGTTTGAGCCTGAGCGGAGCGAAGGTGAGTTGTAATGCGTGGGCAGCCGAGAAAATGGTAATCCCAAAAAAGATCTGAGGCCGCCCTTTTTTGGTTCGTTTTTTGGGCGAGCAAAAAATGAACAAATATATTTTCAAGACAAAGAAAGTAACATACGTTTGAGAGGAGCAAAAACCGGCCAGACGACTTGCTGGTTAAAAATCTATTCTGATACTGCGAGCTCGGCGAAGCCAAATGAACAAATATATTTTCAAGACAAAGAAAGTAACAGACTCTTGAAGGCTATAATTTCGTAAGTTTTTCCGCCAGAATGGCAATTCCCAAAGACGCCTTCTCCTGTATCACCTCCACTTTTCTGTTAATAGGTATAATGACCTCTTTTGGATCAATGAGCCACAGCATTGCTTTAGCAGGGGCATAGGCTATCAAACCAGCTGCCGGGTAGACATTCAATGAAGAACCCACAACAACAAAAAGATCTGCACTCCCGGCAATGCCGGCTGCTTCATCCATCATTGGCACCTCCTCTCCAAACCAGACAATATGAGGCCGGAGCTGGCTGCCTTTTTCACATAAATCACCAGGCTTAATATCCTTATAACCTATCTCATATATAAGTAACGGATCAATTGTGCTTCTTGCCTTTGTCAGTTCACCGTGCAGATGCAGGACTTTCGTGCTTCCGGCTCTTTCGTGCAGGTTATCAATATTTTGGGTGATGATGTGCACATCAAAATATTTTTCAAGCTTTGCGAGTCCAAAATGCCCTTCATTAGGTTTGCTCGATTCAAGCTGTCTCCTTCTTTCATCATAGAATCTGAGTACCAGCTTCCTGTTTTTTGCCCAGGCTCCGGGTGTTGCCACCTCTGTAACATCATATTCTTCCCATAGTCCGCCTGAATCCCTGAAAGTTTTTATACCGCTTTCAGAGCTCATGCCTGCACCGGTAAGGACGACTAGTTTTTTCATTTATTAAATTTCATTTAAAGACTTACTAAGATAGTCACTTATTGTTGTTCCTGAAAAAGGTTCAGATAATGGGAATCGGATTAAGGTTGATAAGTTTATGTTCATTTGCCGTTGGCGAACTCTCCGCCAAGCGGCGGATCAGTTCTTTTGATCGTCTAAAAACATACATTACTTTCTTTTTCTTGATAAAAAGAAAGTAATCAAAGAACCGAGCCCGAAGGGCGAGCTCGCGAACACCCTTAAAAAATAATTAAAATTGTGAGCAAAAATCAAGGCTGCAGATAATTTTGGGGCAACTGTTTTTCGGCTTGCCCATGCAATACAACTCGCTCCACTTCGTGCCTTAGCCTCGCTCAAACAGTATTGCTTACTAAAGGCCACTGCAGCAAGCCTCAAAACAATCGCTATTTCCCAAAATTATCTAAGGCCTTCTAAAATCCACCCAACTATTAAAATGTTACTGAATATTCTAAATTGCAGTGTGAGGGCAAACCTGGTAACTAGCGGAAAAATAAGTAAGGATTGCAAATCCGCATTAGTTTAGAAACTTAGGATAAGACAATTATTTTGAAAATGTTTGAAATTTCAACCAAATCGCGGTAAGGCGATCAACGCCTTCAGATCTTTTTGGGAATTGATTAGCATTTTTAAGGCTGCGAAGGGAAGGGCAAAAAGTAAGCATTACTGTTTGAGCCTGAGCGGAGCGAAGGTGAGTTGTAATGCGTGGGCAGCCGAGAAAATGGTAATCCCAAAAAAGATCTGAGGCCGCCCTTTTTTGGTTCGTTTTTTGGGCGAGCAAAAACCGAGCAGACGACTTGCTGGTTAAAAATCTATTCTGATACTGCGAGCTCGGCGAAGCCAAATGAACAGATATAGATTCAAGACAAAGAAAGTAACAGATGATTTTGTTATCTTTGTCCGAATTTTTTAAACAATTCCAATAACAATAACTATTTGATACAATGGGGAAACGGTTTCCTGAATATAAAGGTCTTGATCTATCGAAGGTAAATAAAGAGATTCTCAAAATATGGGATGAGAACGATACATTTAACAGAAGCGTCCGTGAAGTAAACGGGAAAGGCGAATTTGTTTTTTATGAAGGTCCTCCTTCTGCAAACGGAATCCCGGGAATTCATCACGTTATGGCGCGTACTATAAAAGATGCTATCTGCCGTTACAAAACACAATGCGGATACGAGGTGAAACGCAAGGCCGGCTGGGATACCCATGGACTACCAGTTGAACTTGGAGTGGAAACTGCACTTGGCATTACCAAAGAAGATATTGGCAATAAAAATTCGGCTAAATATATTTCCATTGAAGATTACAACAAGGAATGCCGTAAGGCGGTAATGAGATATACTGACCTGTGGGAAGATCTCACGCGTAAAATGGGATACTGGGTCAATATGGATCATCCATATGTAACATACGATAACCGGTATATTGAAACACTCTGGTGGCTACTAAAGCAACTTTATAAAAACGGACAGCTGTATAAAGGTTATACTATACAACCATATTCACCTGCCGCCGGAACCGGGCTGAGTTCACATGAGCTTAATCTTCCGGGCTGTTACCGTGACGTAAAAGACACAACCTGCATAGCCCTTTTTAAACTTATCAGGAATAAAAAATCGGAATTCCTATATAAAAATATCGATACTGCCGATCTGCATATTATGGCATGGACCACTACTCCCTGGACACTTCCTTCAAATACTGCCCTGGCTGTCGGAAAAGATATAGTTTATATAAAGGTGCGGAGCTTCAATCCATATTCAGGGGAGCCAATCACTGTAATTATCGCGAAAGATCTGCTTAACTCACTGTTTCCTGAATCAAATGCCGTGCTTGTATTTTCACAGTATAAAACGGGTGATAAAAAGATCCCGTTCAGAGTTTCTGGAGAATTCACAGGTGCTGAGCTGGAAGGCATTGACTATGAACAGCTGATCGACTGGATGAATCCGGGCGAGGGTGCATTCCGCGTACTGACAGGCGATTTCGTCACCACTGAAGATGGTACAGGAATCGTTCATATTGCACCTACCTTTGGAGCTGACGACTATAAGGTTGGAAAAGAAAACGGAGTACCCCCGCTTCTTGTTAAGAGAAAAGACGGATCTTTTGGTCCTATGGTCGATAAAAGAGGTTTCATGGTCCCGGTTGCTGATCTTGACGAGACATTTGTTAAACAAAACGTTAATAGAAAAACTTATGCGCCATTTGAAGCCAAACCTGTGAAAAATGAATACGATTCCAGCCTTCCTCCCGATGCCGAAACAATCGATGTCGAAATAGCAGTAATGCTGAAGCAGCAGGGCAAGGTTTTCAGAATTGAAAAGCATATACACAGCTATCCGCATTGCTGGAGAACCGACAAACCGGTTTTATATTATCCTCTCGATTCGTGGTTCATACGCACCACCGCTTACCGCGACCGGATGATTGAGCTTAATAATACCATAAACTGGAAACCGCAATCTACCGGTACCGGCAGATTCGGCAAATGGCTGGAGAATCTTGTTGACTGGAACTTATCACGTTCCCGTTACTGGGGCACACCTCTGCCTATATGGATTACAGAAGACAAAAAAGAAGAAAAATGCATAGGCTCCGCATCGGAATTGAAAACTGAAATTGAAAAAGCGGTCAAAGCCGGATTCATGAAGAAGAATCCCCTTGCAGATTTTATCGAGGGAGATAATTCACCGGAAAATTATGAGCATTTTGACCTTCACCGCCCGTTTGTTGATGAGATATACCTTGTAAGCGATAGCGGAAAGAAAATGTTCCGCGAAACTGATCTCATTGACGGATGGTTCGACTCCGGAGCAATGCCTTATGCGCAGGTACATTATCCTTTCGAAAACAAAGATAATTTCAGTGAAATGTTCCCGGCCGATTATGTTGCCGAAGGTGTTGACCAGACCAGGGGCTGGTTTTTTACACTTCATGCCATAGCAACCATGATTTCCGATTCAGTCGCTTTCAAAAATATCATTTCGAACGGACTTGTTCTTGATAAGAATGGAAACAAAATGTCGAAGAGACTCGGAAATGCCGTCGATGCCTTTTCAACAATCGAAGAGTATGGTTCCGATCCCCTGCGCTGGTACATGATAACAAATTCCCAACCATGGGATAATCTGAAGTTCGATATCGGAGGTGTGGATGAAGTTAAACGCAAATTCTTCGGCACTCTATACAATACGTATTCGTTCTTCTCGCTCTATGCGAATGTTGACAATTTCAGATACGCGGAGAAAGAGATCCCCGTTAATGAAAGACCCGAGATTGACCGGTGGATCATCTCCCTGCTTAACTCGCTTGTCAAAGAGGTTGGAAATTGTTACAGCGACTATGATCTTACCCGTGCAGGACGGGCAATACAGGATTTTGTAACCGAAAACCTCAGCAACTGGTATGTCCGACTGAACAGGAAACGTTACTGGGGCGGTGAGTATGACAAGGATAAACTTGCAGCTTATCAGACTCTGTATATGTGCCTTGAAACTGTGAGTCAGCTGGCAGCTCCGATATCACCATTTTACATGGACCGGCTTTTCACTGATTTAAATAATGTTACGGGAAGACACAAGGAAAATTCCGTTCACCTGGTTCTTTTCCCGGAATATGATGAATCGCTTATTGACAAGGATCTGGAGGAAAGAATGGATATTGCCCAGAAAGTGTCGTCGATGATTCTCGGATTGCGAAGAAAAGTGAGTATAAAAGTCCGGCAGCCGCTTGCAAGAATAATGGTTCCTGTTCCCGATAAATATTTCAGGAAAAAGTTTGAAGCCGTCAAAGACCTGATACTTGCTGAAGTTAACGTCAAGGAAGTTGAATACATCGAAGACACCGCTTCAATTCTGGTTAAGAAGATAAAACCAAATTTTAAAACGCTCGGTCCTAGATATGGCAAACTGATGAAAGAAATCAGTAACGCTATCGCTGCTCTGACGCCTCAGGAGATTGCCGTTTTTGAAACTCTTGGAACTCATCAGGTAACAATTAACGGACAGGAGATTGTGCTCAAAGCTGAAGATGTTGAAATTATCTCCGAGGATATAGCCGGATGGCAGGTAGCGAATGAGGGCAAGCTGACTGTCGCCCTGGATATAACTGTATCAGACGAGTTGCGCTATGAAGGCATCGCACGTGAATTTGTGAACAGGATTCAGAATATCCGCAAGGAGAATGGATTTGACGTCACTGACAAAATAACTGTTCTTATTGAAGATCATGAGTTTGTCAGTGAAGCAGTAATCAGGCATTCCACATATATAGCCTCGCAGACACTTGCCACAGCAGTGGAACTTGTAAAAAGCTTCCCTGAGAATAATACCAGGGATGTGGAGATTGATGAAGTGGTAGTGAAGGTGGTGGTAAGGAGGAATAAGTAAGGCGTGACTGGGAGACTGGGGGAATGGGGGACAGGGAGATCGGGAGACAGTGGGACCAGGGAGGAAAAAATTAAATGCTCCATTTCTCGGGTTGATTTATCATATTTACAATTTTCCCAATTATATTATCATAATCATTGAATAATTTCTGATAAACGATCTCAGAAATATATCCGCATTCAAGAGAATAGTCAAGCCAGACTTGTGTTTCGGCAGATTCAGCTTCTGAATCAGATAATTTTGCAACAAATGCCTTCTCATATCTTCTTTTTCTAAAAGCTTCAGCAATATTAGCTGATACAGATCTGGAACTTCTCCTCATTTGAGAGGTCAAAGAAAAAATTTCATCTTTTGGAAATGATTTGGAAATATGAAAAATTTCCATTGAGGTTTTAAATGCTAATTGATAAACCTCCAGCTCTTTATGAGATCTAAGAATTTTCATAGTAAAATATTTTAGCAACGAGACAATCAAATTTAACAATTTCGACTAAAATCACCAAATTTCCTTTCTCCCCATCTCTCTTTCATTTTCTTTCTCCCCTTCTCCTTTTCATGTTCTTTCTCCCCCTCTCCTTTTCTCCCCTTCTCCCCCTCTTTCCCTAATTAGCTGAATCTGTTTTATTATATTTGTGTATTATATATGATATATGAAACGAATTCTCGTTACCGGCGGCGCCGGCTTTATCGGATCCCACCTTTGTGAACGATTGCTTGACCTGGGAAATGAGGTGATCTGCCTCGATAACTATTTCACGGGATCAAAAATGAATATAATCCATCTTATCAATAATCCATATTTTGAACTAATCAGGCATGATGTGACCATGCCGCTTTTTGTTGAGACGGATGAGATTTATAACCTGGCTTGTCCTGCCTCCCCTGTTCACTACCAGTATAATGGTATAAAAACTATAAAGACATCGGTAATGGGAGCCATAAATACACTCGGCCTTGCTAAAAGAACAAAATCAAAGATCCTGCAGGCTTCCACAAGCGAAGTATATGGAGATCCTGAGGTACACCCCCAGAATGAAGCTTACTGGGGAAATGTCAATACACTGGGATCAAGAGCATGCTATGATGAAGGGAAGAGATGTGCGGAAACTTTGTTTATGAACTACCACAATCAAAATAAAGTGCGTATAAAGATTGCCCGGATCTTCAATACATACGGTCCAAAGATGAATTCTAATGATGGCAGGGTTGTTTCCAACTTCATTGTACAGGCGATCAAAGGGAAGAATATTACAATTTATGGTGACGGCTCACATACCCGCAGCTTTCAGTATATCGATGACCTGGTCGATGGTCTCATTAAGCTTATGGATACTCCTGACAGTTTTACAGGACCGGTAAATCTTGGAAATCCGGCTGAGATAACGATCAGCGCTCTTGCTGCAATGATAATCAGGATGACAGGGTCAAAATCGAAGATTGTTTATCTTCCTCTTCCCGAGGATGATCCGAAACAACGCAAACCCGATATTTCTCTTGCAAAAAAAGAATTAGGCTGGTCTCCGAAAGTCGATGCTGAGACAGGGCTGGCAAAGACTATTGAGTATTTCAGGAAAAATTTGAAGTAATGTGTCTCCTCTGTGACTCTCTGTGTACCCTCAGTGGTCCTCCGTGTAACTAAAAATCAAGAACTTACACAGAGTTGCACAGAGAAGCACAGAGATTCACAGAGAACTGAGAATTAGTCCATATCTTTGAACCATGATTGACCGGTCCACTATAGAACGTATTCTTGATGCCGCCCAGATAGTTGATGTGGTGCAGGAATTTGTTCCGTTGAAGAAACGCGGAGTAAATTACCTCGGGTTATGTCCTTTCCATAATGAAAAGACACCTTCATTCACCGTTTCACCCTCGAAAGAGATTTTCAAATGTTTTGGTTGCGGAAAGGTTGGCAACTCGGTCAATTTCGTCATGGAACATGAGCATCTCACTTACCCTGAAGCACTAAAATACCTTGCAAGGAAATATCACATTGAGGTTGTCGAAAAAGAGCTCACCCAGGAAGAGCTTGAAAAACAGAATGAAAGGGAGAGCCTGCTTGTTGTTTCATCTTATGCCGCACGACAATTCATTGAAAATCTTTTTCATGCAGACGAAGGAATATCCGTCGGGCTGACCTATTTCAAAGAGAGAGGTTTCCGGCAGGATACTCTTAAGAAATTTGAGGTTGGTTACAGTTTTGAAAAACGTGATGCCTTTTCCAGAAAGGCCATCGGGGATGGATACAAACAGGACTTTCTTGTAAAAACCGGCCTTTCAATTCAGCATGAGGACCGTCTGTTCGACAGGTTCAGCGGCAGGGTAATGTTCCCTATTCATTCTCTTTCGGGACAGGTGCTCGGATTCGGAGGCAGAGTTTTGAAAATTGATGTCAAAACAGCCAAATATCTGAATTCACCAGAATCGGAAATTTATCATAAAAGCAGGATCCTCTACGGCATATTCCAGGCAAGAAAATCCATCACACAGGAAGATCGTTGTTACCTTGTTGAAGGATATACCGATGTGATGTCGCTTCATGAAGCCAATATTGAAAATGTTGTGGCTTCCTCCGGAACATCACTTACACAGGAGCAGGTAAGACTTATTAAACGTTTCACTCAGAATATCACAATCCTTTATGATGGTGATGCTGCAGGTATTAAAGCCTCTCTCAGAGGTATTGACCTGGTTCTGGAAGAAGGCATGAACGTTAAGATAGTGCTCATTCCCGACAATGAGGACCCGGATTCTTACTCAAAAAAACTAAGCAATGAGGCGTTCCTCAAATTCCTGAAGGAGAACGAAACGGATTTTATCCGCTTCAAAACACAACTTCTTCTTTCTGAGGCAAATAACGATCCTGTGAGAAGAGCCGATCTGATCCGCGATGTGGTGAAATCAATTGCAGTCATTCCCGAAGCTATAACAAGAACCGTTTATATTAAAGAGTGCAGCATAGTTCTTGAAGTCAGCGAGCCGATACTCTATCATGAGGTAAACAAGCTGAGACAGCAAAAGAGCTTCCAGGACAGGAATAAATACCCTGGCCCGGAAGATCTTCCTGTTCCCCCGCCGGCAATAACCAGGCCTGTACAACGTGAAACTGTAACTTATTATTCAGAGAAGGAAATTATCAGGCTCCTTCTGAAATTTGGCGGTATGGAATTTGAACGGACCATAAATAAAGAGGATGGCAAAGAGGAGATGCTGACTGTTTCAGATTATATAGTCAGGGAGATCACTTCTGATGATCTTCATTTTGATGACCGGATATGTTCAAAGATATTTGCCGATTTCCGTTTTCATGCTGAACACGGACTTATTACAGGAGATAAGCAGTTTGTAAAACATGAAGATCCGGAAATTTCAAGCCTGTCGGCCGATCTCCTTGCAGATTCCCATGAACTCAGCAGGATATGGAAAGATAAACAGACATATGTTGAGACCGAGGAGATGAAGCTGAAAGAGATCGTGGGAGATGCAGTCTTAAAATTCAAGAGCGATAAGATAATTAAGATGCAAAAAGAGATAAAGCTCCTTCTCGAGGAGGCGCAAAAAGACAATGATACTGAAAAAATGCAACATCTGATGAAGAGATACTCAAATCTGAGTGTTGTCCTGGGATTAATATCAAAGAAACTCGGGAACAGGATATTGCTATAAAATCATACCTCAATCCAGTATATCTGTGCCATGCAGGTTCTCTGTGGACCTCTGTGTATCCTCTGTGAACCTCTGTGTAACTAATAATTAAGAACTTACACAGAGTTGCACGGAGAAGCACAGAGTTACACAGAGGAAATCCATTGCGGTTTGGCTCGAATTTATCATCTTCATTTAAGTTGAATCAGATTAATTACTAATTTTGACTTATTAAATATTAAAGAATTGAAAAGGCCGCTCTGTTTTCTTCTGACACTTTCCGTACTGCTTACCTTTTCGTGCAAACACCGGGAACAAAACAGGAACAGTTTTGTACCGGTTTTTTCAACCTATAGCTCTGACACAACAAAAAACAATGCCAAACCGGCAAAAAATGAGATCTTCTATGGAATTCTCACTCCGGTTGAAATATTTACAATCTTTAACAGACTTGGCATCAGCTACAATAATTCAGCTCTGAATCCGATTTCTAACAGGGAACAGTATCTTAGCAGCTCAAAAGCATCCATTAATACAGGAGTATATGGAGTTGATTTTGCTTATCTTAAGGTATTCGGTATAGGCCAGCAGATGATCGATTACATGGTGACTATCCGTGACATGAGCAATAAACTTGGAATACCCGACAAATACCTGACGGAACCAATCAAAAGAGTACAAAGCGATATATCCGAACCCGATACGATATTGTTCCTGATGGATGACGCATATACCAAAATGGAGGCTCATCTGCGTGAAAGTGGCAGAGAAAGTACTGCAGGGCTTATGATATTGGGAGGATGGGTGGAAGCTATGTTCATAGCGACACAGGTTATTTATAACCCGGAAAAACCGGATGCTGAAGTGATAGAGAAAATCGCCCAGCAAAAATATACGCTGACAAGCCTGCTCAGTTTCCTGAAAAACTATTACGACGACCCGGTTGTGGTGTATTATTCAAAAAAATTAAAGTATCTGAAAAACTATTTCGATTCTTTCGATATCTATTTCAAAAAAGGTGATCTGGAGATTGACACCGTTAAGCAAGTCTTTCGTTCCTCAGGAAGCAAGATGACGGTTACGGTAGAAACACTGAACAAGATCCGCGATTATGTAAGCAAGCTTCGGACGGAAATGGTGACACCGTAAAACAAAGGGGGTCGCAGGTTAAATACAAGGATTTATTGTATCTTGGTTTCTCTAATCTGACTTGCAATAAAACCTAATAACCTGAAGATGAAAGCCGCAAAATCCGTTTCAATTATTTTAGTTTGTATTATCCTGTCCTCGTGTGTTTCAAGGAATAATAACTCAGTCCGTTCATTAAAAGGTAAACCTGATGAAGTTAATACTCCAAACTTGGCTCTCGATAAAGGATTCAGTGAATACATCTCGGGTTATACCTCCGGCATCGTTCCGGCAAATTCTTCAATTGAAATACGTTTCACTCCTGAGTTTGCAGCGAAGGCGAACAAGTCCGCATCTGGATTATTTGTTTTTGAACCGTCAATTAAAGGAAAAACCGAATGGAAAGATGAAACTACTCTTGTCTTCACTCCATCCCGGCTTCTTGATCCCGGAAAATCCTATACCGGAGGGCTTAACCTGAATAAGCTCTCTGAAGTAAAAGAGAGACTGAGAATCTTTCCCTTAAGAATACAAACTATCAAAAAGGATTTCCGAATTGCAGTCGGTGAGCTGGAATGTCAAAATGCTGACGGTAACAGCTATTTACTGCACGGTCAGATGGTTACGTCCGATTTTGTTGAACCGGCCGAAGCCGAGAGTTACTTAGCAGCAAAACTGGGACGAAAAAAGATGGCCATAACCTGGGATCATTCGGTTAACCTTATTCACAACTTCACCATAACAGGTATTGAACGGACCGCTAAATCTCAGGAACTTGCACTTGCCTGGGACGGCTCGTCTGCAGGAGTAAAACAGAAAGGATTTTCTTCAGTAAGTATTCCCCCGACCGGATCTTTTAATATTCTGGATGTAATTACAATCCCCGAGGAAAGCCAGAGAATTGATATTCTATTTTCAGACCCGTTGGATGTCGCACAGGAAACCGACGGACTGGTTCATTTTACACCCTCAGCGGAGGCAACAGTAAGCATCAAATCAAATATAATAAGCATTTTCCCTTCAAGTAAATTGCAGGGGAAGGTTGATCTTAATATTGAATCATCAATAAAAAACAGTAAAAGTGTCACACTTTCATCATCTTTTTCGAAACAATTAGACTTTACTTCAGTTCCACCGGGCATAATGCTTGAAGGCAACGGGGTGATACTTCCTTCATCAAAAAATCTTATTTTCCCTTTCAAAGCTGCTAACCTTAAATCTGTTGACCTTAAAATAATCAGGATATTTGATAATAATCTGCCCTATTTTCTCCAGGAGAATGACCTGAATGGCAATAACTCGGTAAAACGATTCGGCCGTCCGGTGTATTCGGGAAGAGTTGACCTGGTATCAGGTTCAGGAATGAACCAGGGAGGATGGAATCTTTACACTATAGATCTTGCAGACTATATCGATGTTGAACCGGGTATTCTTTATAAAGTTGAGCTCGGAATGAGAAGATCTTATTCGCTTTATACCTGCAGCAACCAGGGAGGAACCAGTAAATATGAAGAGTCACTTCAGGAGGCTGAGGAACAGAGCAGAGCATTCTGGGACGATCCTGAAAATTTTTATGGAGATAACGAGGAGGAAGTATATTACAACTCGGGGTTCGACTGGAAGGAGCGAAATAATCCCTGCAATGATGCTTATTTCAGCCCCGATAAAAAGGTTTCGAGAAATATTCTGTCATCAAACCTGGGATTAATGGCAAAAAAGGGGAGTGACAATATTGTACACGTGATTGTGAATGACCTTCTTTCTGCTCTGCCGCTGAATGAGGTTTCAGTCGATGTTTTCGATTTGCAGATGCAGCTGATTTCTTCCGGAACAACAAACCAGGACGGATCTGTTTCAATCTTCTGTGAAAGGAAGCCTTTCCTCATAATTGCAAAAAAAGATAAGGACCGCAATTACCTTAAAATAAATGATGGCTCGGCCCTCTCGTTAAGCTCTTTCGATGTTGCAGGGAACAAACCCGAAAATGGTATAAAGGCTTTCATTTATGGTGAAAGGGATGTATGGAGACCCGGCGATTCCATTTACCTTTCCATCTTTATTAAAGATATGAAGAGTGATCTTCCGGAAGGACATCCAGTTCAATTCGAGCTTATAAACCCTCTGGAACAGAAAGTCGATAACCAGGTTCAAAAACCTTCAGGAAACAATCTGCTGATATTCACGACAAAAACATCACCCGATGCTGTCACAGGCAACTACAGAGCTCAATTCAGAATCGGAGGAGCCCTATTCACTAAACGTATAAGGATTGAAACTGTCAAGCCAAACAGGTTGAAAATAAATCTGAATTTCCCCGGTGAGATTCTGGGCGGTTCCAATCCCGTTTCAAAAGGAACCCTTAATGTTAAATGGCTTAATGGCAGTGTGGCAAAAAATCTTCACTCCTCTGTTGAGTATATTCTGAAGCATACAAAAACTGAGTTTGAAAAGTATGGGCAGTATGATTTTGATGATCCGGTTATCGAATTCCATTCAGAATCTGTAAATATTTTTAAAGATGCTGTAGATGACAACGGAAATGCCGCAGTTGAATTTGATCCAGGAAAAGAGATCAATGCACCGGGAATGCTGAATGCCATCTTCACTGCCAAAGCTTCGGAACCAGGTGGTGATGAAAGCATTACACAGACTATTTATAAATATGCTCCTTACCCTGTATTTGTGGGTATTAATCTTCCCGGACTGAAAGGGAAAAGCAGGATGCTCTTTACTGATGTTGAGAATGAGGTCAGGCTGGTCACTGTTGATGAAAAAGGGAAGCCGGTCAGATCGGAGTTGGAAATAACCGTATATAAAATATCCTACAGATGGTGGTGGGAATCGGATGAGGAAAACCTCGCTTCTTTTATATCCAACAAAAATTATAAACCGGTAATAAGAAAAACGATAACCACATTAGCCGGAGAAGGCTCTTTCTCCTTCAATATCGATAAAAAAGACTGGGGACGTTACCTGATAAGAGCAACAACTCCTTCCGGCCATTCAACCGGAAAAATACTCCTTGTCGACTGGCCCTGGGAGTATGGGGCAAAAGGAAATTCCGAAGGTGCCACATTACTTGCCGTCAATACCGATAAGGAGAAGTATAACCCGGGAGAAGAAATAAAACTCACCTTCCCGGCGCCTGAAAATGCAAGAGCAATCGTAACCCTTGAGAACGCCACAGGGGTGATTGATGAGATCCGTGTTAATACGGAGAAAGGAAGCACCGTTGTCTCCTTCAAAGCCAGACCCGAAATGGCGCCTAATGTCTATGCCTATGTAACAGTTATTCAGCCCCATGCCCAGACAATCAACGATATGCCAATGAGGTTGTACGGTGTTGTACCCGTTATGGTTGAGGATCCGGGAACAAGACTCTCACCCGTAATTGAAATGGCTAATGAAATACGATCACAAAAGCCATTTGTAATCAAGGTCAGTGAAGCCAAAAAGAAAGCAATGACATATACCGTTGCAGTTGTTGATGAAGGGTGCTCGATATTACAGGCTTCAAAACTCCCGATCCCTGGAAATATTTCTATGCCCGTGAAGCGCTCGGCGTTCAGACCTGGGATCTTTATGATTTCGTTCTTGGCGCTTTTGGCGGAACTCTTGAACGGGTCTTTGCAATCGGAGGAGACGAAACAGCGATTGATAAGAGCGCAAATAAGGCCAGGCGATTTGTGCCTGTTGTGAAGTTCCTTGGACCATTCACACTTGAAGCAGGGAAAACCAATACTCACACGATTATCCTTCCTCAGTATACCGGTTCGGTCCGGACAATGATAGTGGCAGGCAGCGAACGAGCTTTCGGAGCGGCAGAAAAATCTGTGCTTGTGAAGGATCCTCTGATGCTACTGGTTACTGCACCGAGAGTTGTGAGCCCGGGTGAAAAAGTGGCCCTTCCTGTTTCCATATTCATTCAGAAAGACGGGATAAAAGACATCGTGATAAAAGCTGAAGGCAATGATCTTGTAAGCTTTGAAGAGAAAACAAAAACCATCTCAGTGTCGGCTACGGGGGAGAAAGATTCTGAATTTTCTTTTACAGCTGGTGGTAAAACCGGAAAGGCTAAAATAAGCGTCACAGCAACCGGAGGTGAAGAAAGCGCAACCTATAATATGGAAATCGATGTAAGAAGTCCCAATCCTCCTGATACCCGTGCCGAAATAAAAGTGATCAGGCAGGGCGAAAAATTTGAAACGACCTTCAAGCCATTCGGTATAGAGGGATCCAACTCAGCACTACTGGAAGTTTCTTCTCTTCCTTCAATAAACCTGGAGAAACGGATGGACTATCTGCTCGATTATCCGTATGGCTGTTCAGAACAAATCACATCGGCAGCTTTCCCGCAGCTCTGGATCGGTGAACTAACCTCAAATGATAAGACAATTACTCAAACTGCATCTGCAAATATCACTGAAGCGATCAGCAAACTAATTTCCAGGCAGATGATCAACGGAGGCATAGCATTGTGGCCGGGTTCCTCCCAGCCTGATAACTGGGTGACATCATATGCCGGACATTTCATGACTGAAGCGGAGAGAAAAGGATACAGCATCCCGGCCGGATTCAGGCAGAAGTGGATAAGTTTCCAGAAAAAGAGCGCACAGGAATGGCATTTTGATTCGAGATATAAACAAACTGCCAACGATCAGGCATACAGGCTCTTTTCACTTGCACTGGCCGGTCAGCCCGATAAAGGAGCAATGAACAGGCTTAGGGAAACACTGGGAATTCCACAGTTGTCAAGATGGCTTCTTGCCGCTGCATTTGTAACTACGGGCCGGCCTGAAGTTGCCGCAGGTTTGCTGGATGTAAGGAACATAAATACTGAAACGGAATTCAGTGATTACTACTACGGCAGTGAGATGCGTGATAAAGCCATTATCTTATATACACTCACTCTCCTGAAAAATGAAGAACAGGCGCTGCCGCTGCTGAAAACAATCTGCGACAATTTCAATAATGAATACTGGTACAGCACACAGTCAATCGCCTGGGGTCTCTTTGCATATATGAAATGGACCGAACTGATTCCGGGAGATAAAAACAGCCCTTCAACATTTAATATGGTCTTTAATGGCAGCAAATCGGATCAGAAAATTCTGTCAAAGCAGGTCTGGTCGAAGGATCTGCGACAGAACAACGATAATAATTCACTGGTTATTGAAAACAATTCAGATAAGCCTCTCTATGTCACCCTAACCAGGAAAGGGATCCCGATGGTTTCAAATGCAACACGTGAAGAAAAAGGGCTAAGCATGAAGATCGATTATCTGGATATGGCTCTGAAACCGGCGGATCAGAAAAACCTGAAACAGGGGTCTGATTTCATAATGGTTGTGAAGATCACAAATAATACATTCTCAATGATCGACAATATTGCCCTCACGGAAATGGTTCCTTCAGGATGGGAGATTCAAAACACCCGGCTGTATGAAACAGATTACGGCATAAAGGAGAGCACTTATGATTACCGCGACTTCAGGGATGACAGGGTTAATACCTATTTCAGCCTGACACAGGGACAGACCAAAACATTTGTTTTAATTCTTAATGCGGCGTATAAAGGAGAATTTTATCAACCGGCAATATGGTGTGAAGCAATGTATACGCCAAACTGCTATTCAAGATACCCGGGAATTCCGGTAAAAATAACCGGTCAGTAAATTGAAAAGAAAACTTAAAATAATTTTAATAGCAGCCGGAGTACTCATTACTCCGGTTTTGCTTTCACCCCTGCCGGCATTCAGGGCGCCCCTTTCAACAGTTGTGGAAGCTGCTGACGGAAGCTTGCTTGGGGCAAGAATTGCTGATGACGGACAATGGAGGTTTCCGGCATTGGAAAAAGTGCCCGAAAAGTATGAAAAATCACTGCTCACTTTTGAGGACAGCTGGTTTTACTATCACCCCGGTATAAATCCAGTTTCAATCATAAGAGCTTTAAAGAACAACATTAAAGCCGGAGCGGTTGTGAGCGGAGGAAGCACAATAACCATGCAGGTCGCAAGAATCTCCAGGGGCAATAAAAAAAGAAGCTATACCGAGAAATTTATTGAAATGCTCTCAGCATTGAAACTGGAAATGTTCCGGTCAAAAAAGAAAATACTTCAATTATATGCTTCAAATGCTCCTTTCGGCGGTAACACAGTCGGGCTTGAAGCTGCCTCATGGCGTTACACAGGTAAATCATCATCCGATCTGACCTGGGCCGAGGCAGCTGCGTTGGCAATTCTACCTAACTCGCCAGCACTTGTTTTTCCTGGCAGAAATTCCGAAAAACTAAAAATCAAACGCGATGCTCTTCTCAGACGTCTCTGCGAAAGGAAATATATTGATTCAGTCACCCTGGTACTTGCTCTCGATGAACCTCTTCCGGGAGAACCGCAGCCATTGCCTTCAAAAGCATCCCATCTTACAGATCATTTTTTTGCGACCAACAGGGGTGAAATGATAAAGACAACAATTGATCCTGTCCTCCAGGAGAGGGCAACAGAATTACTAAATGCACATCAGAAAGATCTTTCCGGAAATTTTATATTCAATTCAGCCTGCCTGATAGTGGAAGTAGAAACAGGAAATGTCCTGGCTTATGTAGGTAACAGTACTCTTGAGGATGCTCATGCTCATGGCGGAGATGTTGACATAATTCATGCTTCCCGAAGCACAGGAAGCATCCTCAAACCTATTTTGTATGCGGGCATTCAGAAGTCGGGAGATATTTTGCCAAACACCCTGATTGCCGATGTGCCTACAAGATTCCCCGGATTCTCACCCAAGAATTTCGACCAGAGTTACAGCGGGGCGGTTAGCGCAGCTTCAGCGCTTTCGCAATCTCTTAATATCCCCGCAGTTAAAATGCTTCAGAAATACAATCCCGGGAAGTTTCTTGATCTCCTGCACAAAACCGGTTTTACAACATTTAATAAATCTGCTGATTACTATGGACTTTCCCTTATCCTGGGCGGGGGCGAAACATCATTATGGGATCTTACAGGCGTATACGCCTCTCTTTCTAGGGTCTTAAACAGGTATCTCAGTGTTAAAAAATACTATAAAGAAGATTATCATTCCCCCGTTCTTACAGCTAAAACTGATTCAGGTGTTATTAAGACGGAAGATCCGGATCCCCCGCTTTCTGCCTCATCCATCTGGCTGACGTACGAAGCTCTTCAAAGGGTAAACAGGCCAGAGAGTGAATCGGGCTGGCAATATTTCGGATCATCACACGATCTTGCATGGAAAACTGGAACCAGCTTTGGCTTCAGGGATGGCTGGGCAGTTGGAACCACTCCCAGGTACGTTATCGGAGTTTGGGTGGGAAATGCTACCAGCGAGGGCAGACCAGGACTTACAGGAATTACAGCCGCTGCTCCTTTAATGTTTGACCTGGTCAATATGATGGGGTCGGGCGCCTGGTTTAAAACACCTTATGAAGACCTTACAATGATCAGGGTTTGCAGCAGGAGCGGTTTCCGGGCAGGCCCCGATTGTGAGGAAACGACTGAAATACAGGCCTGTGTGAATGGACTGAGAAGTGAAACCTGCCCCTATCATCAGATTGTGCATTTAAATAAATCAAAAACAAAACAGGTGACTTCCGAATGCGTTTCTGTCAGTGAAATTATTAATGAACCCTGGTTCGTTCTGCCACCCGCTATGGAATATTTCTATAGAAATAAACATCCTGAATATAAAACTCTTCCTCCTGTTGCCCAGGGATGTGCATTAAGTAAAATCATACCTGTCATGGAGTTTATTTATCCGACTCCGGGCATTAAAATATTTATACCACGTGACCAGACGGGAGAACTGACACGGGTTATAGCTGAAGTTGCTCACAGGAACCCGTCAAAAAAGATCTTCTGGCATATTGATGAAATATATATTGGCACAACCCGGTATATGCATCAGCTTGAGATTCTGACAGGATCGGGTAATCATATTCTGACAGTTGTGGATGAAGATGGGAATACTATAAGGTGCGGGTTTACGGTGATTTGACTTTATGAATCCTGTTGATACTTTGCAGCCTTTGCTAAAACTTTGCGACCTTTGCAGTTATGAAAAACTCCGATCCTGAAGAATGGTTCCCGGTTGTGGATGAAGATGGGAACACAACAGGCAAAGCCCTGCGCAGTGTCTGCCACGATGGGAAGAGCATGCTTCTTCATCCTGTTGTGCATCTTCACCTGTTCAATACCAAAGGTGATTTGTTTTTACAGAAAAGGTCAAAAACAAAAGATATCCAGCCGGGAAAATGGGATACATCTGTGGGAGGTCATGTAAGTTTAGGCGAAACCACAACTGTGGCACTTACCCGGGAAGCCGCTGAGGAACTCGGATTAAAAAGTTTTATTCCAGAGTTTTTGGGGAAATATATCTGGAAGTCTTCATGCGAGAGAGAACTTGTTAATTCTTTTTCGACAGTTTCACATGAGATACCGGCAATAAATACAGATGAGATTGAAGAAGGCAGGTTCTGGTCAATGGAGGAAATAAAAGTAAATTTAGGAAAAGATTTGTTCACTCCTAATTTTGAATATGAGTTTAAGATGAGGTTTATGCCCCACGGTTCCCTGAAAGGGGGAATTATTCTGTAAATTTAATTAAGAATGGAATATTAAGATTGCCACGTCCCGCGAGGCGGGACTCGCAATGACGGAGGAAGTAAGAATAATTCAGATTGGGAATTGAACTGAATTAAGTAAAATTCACAGTCATTGCGAGGAGCCCGATGAAATCGGGAAACGAAGCAATCTCATCTACCGTTGACAGGTTAGGGAAAAAATTAGTCCATGTAATAGTTTTGTATGGCTTTTATCACTTAACCCATGCACAATAAATATTATATTTTTGAGTATCTTTAAATATAATCGATTTTTAACTTACAGAATATTTATGAAGCCCGATAAAATTTATCTGTCTCTTGCCTTATTAATAATTCTTACAGCTTTTTCATGGTTTACTTCCTGTACTCATGTAGCAAATATTGCAAATCTTCCCCAGGTTTGTTTCACCGGGGAGGTCCTGCCGATTTTTATCAATAATTGTGCTATTAGCGGATGTCACGACGGAGGAGGTAGAGAATCCAGGATGGCACTGAACAGTTATGCTAATATTATCCAGGATATTTCTCCCGGCAACCCCAATGGCAGCAGACTTTACCAGGTAATAATAAGTAAATGGGGAAACCTTATGCCTCCAAAACAAGCTCTTTCCGAACAAAACAGAACAATTATCAGGGTATGGATCGAACAGGGAGCGGCTGAAACAGTATGCACAGATACTACCACAACTAACGGGTCGACCGGTGGAGGAGGAAACAACGTGGCACGCGCCTGTTTTTCGCGCGATATATTGCCGGTTATTGTATCTCATTGTGCCACTATAGGTTGTCACGATGCTATATCACATAAAGAAGGATACAATTATACAACCTATACCGATATAATGAACTCTGTTTCACCCGGAAATCCCGGAGGAAGCAGATTGTACACAGTTATATCGTCTTCCGGAGGAGAATCAAAAATGCCTCCTTCAAACAGCCCTCAGTTAACCGCTGCTCAAATCGATTCGATAGGCAAATGGATCAGTTATGGAGCTTTGAATGAGAGTTGCGCTGCGGTATGTGATACAATAAACCCAGTAACATTCTCAGGAACTATCTGGCCGATAATGCAAAATTCATGCACAGGATGTCACACCGGTTCGTCTGCAGGCGGGGGTATTGTTCTTGGAAACTATGCTAATGTTCAGGCAATAGCTACAAGCGGAAGTCTTATAAATTCCATTACAGGAACCGGGGTGCCTAAAATGCCCCTCAGTGGTGCATTGACAACCTGCCAGATCAGAGAATTTGAGATATGGGTAAATAACGGATCTTTAAATAATTAGACATTCAATTAACATGAAGCGATTACTAGCCTCCTTTGCCTTCCTTGCTCTATTCTTGTTTTTTCTAGTCTCCTGTTATTACGATAATGAAGAAGCCTTATATCCGACTCTTAATAATACCTGCGACACAACTAATGTGACCTACAGCGCAACAATTGCTCCCATACTGAATAATAATTGTACAGGATGCCATGGCGGGTCAATACCTTCAGGTGGTATTTTACTTACAAATTATACCAGTGTTCAGACAGTTGCTTCATCAGGACTTCTTATGAATGCGCTTAAGGGGAACGGAGTGCCGTTAATGCCCCTTTCCGGGTCTTTATCTTCATGCAATCTGACACAATTCCAGATCTGGGTAAGAAACGGAATGCTTAACAATTAAATGTGCTTCATAATATGAATAATATGAGACGATTATCTCTCGCTTTTCTGTTTTCCCTTGTTTCATTAGGGATATATGCCCAGGATGACCTGATGAAAATGCTTGACCAGGACTCTTCCAAGGTTACAAATTACACTACTGCCACATTTAAATCAACCCATGTGATGAATGGCCAATCAATAGAGAGTATGCCTCCCGGACAGCTTGATGTCAGGATATCACACCGCTTTGGAACACTAAATACAGGAGGCTATAATTTTTTTGGTCTTGATCAGTCGAATATACATCTGAGTCTTGAATACGGAATATTTAAATGGCTTATGGTAGGGGTCGGAAGGGGATCTTTTGAAAAAACTTTTGACGGATTTGCAAAATTCTCAGTGTTCAGACAATCAACAGGCGTAAAGGAAATGCCTGTCTCTGTTTCAGTTTTTTCTTCCATTGCGCTCAAAACCCTGAAGTGGACAGATCCGACCATTACAAACTACTATTCTTCACGGTTATCATATGTCTGGCAGGTACTTGTTGCACGGAAGTTCAACCAGGCATTTTCATTTCAGCTGACCCCAACCTATATTCACCGTAACCTGGTTGCCACGGAACTTGATCCCAATGATCTTTACTCCATCGGCGCAGGAGGACGATTGAAGCTTACAAAAAGAATAAGTCTTAATGCAGAATATTATTACATGCTTAATCCGAAAAACAACTTTAGCCAGCAGGTCTATAACCCTCTTACTGTAGGTGTTGATATTGAAACAGGGGGACATGTGTTCCAGCTGTTTTTCACAAATTCGCTTGGTACAATTGAACAACAGTTTATAGGGGAAACAACCGGCCAGTGGAAAAAAGGCGATATTCATTTCGGATTCAATATTTCACGGGTATTCACGTTGAAGAAGCACCAGGCTGCCTCAGTTTATTAGATGAAAAACTTGCAAAGGACACAAAGATAAACGACTGGGTCACAACTTTGATTTTAAATATCAGAGCGGTTCCTTCACGTTGTTTGCTTATCTTTACAAACTATGCAGTTAAAGAAACTATAAAACGTAAGCACAAATTCAATTATCTGATCACTATGAAACGTTTATTTTTATTGATATTCCTTCTGAATATCCTGCTTGCATTAAATGCGCAGAAGTTTATGACAAAAAATGGTTACATCGGTTTCTTCTCACATACCTCAATGGAGGATATTAAGGGAGACAATAACCAGGTGGCAGCGATTATTGATATTTCAACTGGAGAAATGGTATTCCAGGCACTTATCAAATCATTTCATTTCGACAGGGCCCTTATGGAAGAACATTTCAATGAAAACTATATGGAATCGGATAAGTTCCCTAAATCGAGCTTTAAAGGAAAGATCACAAACCTATCATCGGTCGATTTCTCAAAGAACGGAACCTACAGTGTTATTGTTGAAGGAGATCTTACGATCCATAATGTAACTAATAAAATCAGTACTAAAGGAACCATCGAGGTAATCACCGGCGGAATTAACGCAAACTCAAAATTCAATATAGTCCCCGAAGATTATAAGATAGTTATCCCGGGGGTCGTAAGAGACAAAATTGATAAGAACCTTGAAGTTACTGTTTCAATGAAGTATACTCCTGTTGCAAAATAGTTGATTTTCAGGGTATAATGATTTTTTACTTTATTCTTTACACCAATGAAACCCTACGTTAAAATAATATTGTTTATCGTCCTCGTAGTTGCTCTGATCACAATTCTTACAGCTCTGATTGGGTTCAATAAGAAACACGCAGATACAGCTAAAGTCAGACCCGATTTTGTAATTACTGCCACAACCCTTCAGAAAGAGTTTGAAGATAATGAGACAGCAGCATCAGCCAGGTATATCAATAAAATTATTGAGGTGAGTGGCATAATAGCCAGTACCTCTCTGTCCGACAGTGCTCATCTGAACATATCGCTTAAAACGGGAAGTGACATCTCATCGGTCAATTGTGTTTTCCCTGCCATTGGCGATCTGTCAAAATTCAAGCCCGGTGATGAAATTACATTGCGTGGAGAATGTTCCGGTTTTCTGATGGATGTACTACTTAAAAATTGTGCAATTATTGCAAAAAGGAATTAAACATGAATAAGCCTGTTAAAATTCTTATGTTTAAAAATGAGATTGAAGCTATGCTTCTCGATGAAATACTTGCTGAAAAGCAAATTCCTCACCTGATACGCTCATATCACGACTCAGCTTACGACGGATTATGGCAAACTCAATCGGGCTGGGGTCATATTGAAGCACCCGAAGAATACTCAGACGAAATTCTCAATATATATAATCATATGTCGGATTAATCGTAATTCTCATATTGCCTGTAATATCGACTTAAGTTTTTATATTTGTTTTTCATATAACCAGCCTGCCGGGTTGAAATTGATGCAATTTTTATATTAAGGTAAATGAATCAAATAATAAAAGAGAAAAGTGGCCTGCTCAGGTATCTTTCAGAGATGCTTCAGTCCATTATCCCGGTAGTAAAGAGCAAATATTTCTATTTTGGCATACTTGCAGTTATTGCAGGAGCCGGATTGAATTTTGCTTCCGAAACATATCTGCATAATTATATGAGCGAAGGGAAAACATTACCGATGCTTTCTGATCTTGTCCTCGACAATCTTCCTTATTATAATGTCTCCCTCATTTACGATATTTCCTGCCTGATACCCATTTTACTGGTATTAATATATTTCGTTCATAAAAAAGATTATAACCGGATCCCGATGTTCCTGTTGCTGACAGGCATTTTTTACATCGTCAGAGGGATTTTTATTGTCTTGACACCTTTTGGAAATCCACCTATGTTTAGCGGATCGGATTCTATCTTTAATGGTTTTTCAAAATATGAACTCGGGGTATATCCTTCAGGACATGCTGGAAATGTCTTTTTAATGCTATTACTTGTTAAGGACAAAACCTATAAATGGCTGATCTTCATTTGCCTGGTTGTTGTTATTAGTGCCTTGTTCCTTGCCCGCGGACATTACAGTATTGACATTCTCTCCGGGCTTTTCTTTTCATACGCAATAAAGTCATTCGGAGAAAAACATTTTTCAATGTTTGACATCGGGAACAGAAAAGTGTCTGAACGATTAAAAGTGGCGATTTAGTATTTCTAGAAGTATTTTAAGTAAAATGAGATCTAAACTAATTATTATAGGTTGTATTCTTTTAATAATTTACAATACCTTTATTCACCATCCCAATAGAAAAAAGGATAGGTGATATTCCAGTTATCAGGACCTGTCATCATTGTCCGTTCCGACATACCGCTTGTAGCTGCGGGCAGGATCAGAGGCATGAAAAATGTTATTGCTCTCCGGGGTTAAAACTCATCCCAACTTACTATAAAAATCAATATCATGAAAATTTCTTTTGTTTTCTGATAAACGAACTTTTGTAGAATGATTATGTTTATTAATTGACTTTGAGCCCCCTGGCCTCTTCACGACCATCGTGCCAGACGGGCTCCTTCGTTAAAACAGAAGTGGGGCTGGCTGGCAAAAACGGGGAAAGAGGAGGCAGAACAGGATAAAAGTCATTTGATGATAGCTTAATTATTATCAGTTTTGCATAAAAGAAATTAAGATGAATAACGCTATTTATAATTTCAGGGAACCCAAGAATGAACCGGTCTTCTCTTATAAACCAGGCAGTGAGGAACGAAAATTGCTTGAAGAAGAACTAAATATTCAGAAAAATCAGGTAATTGATATCCCTCTTATAATAGGGGGAAAAGAAATAAGGACTGGCAAGACCGGAAAAGTGGTGATGCCTTCTGATCATAATCACGTACTTGCAACTTATCATATGGCAACTGAGGCGGAAGTTGAGCTGGCAATAAAAGCCGCGCTTGATGCCAAATGTGAGTGGATGACATTATCGTGGATGGAAAGAGCCGCTATAATGGCTAAAGCTGCGGAACTGATTTCGAAAAAATACAGGTACCGTATTAACGCGGCCACAATGCTGGGACAGGGAAAGAATGTTCTTCAGTCAGAAATAGACTCGGCATGTGAAGTCATAGATTACCTCCGGTTCAATACATATTTTGCTTCTATTATCTACATGGAACAACCAATATCTGAAAGTGAAAATATTAACCGCCTTGAATACCGTCCGCTGGAAGGTTTTGTATATACCGTAACTCCTTTTAACTTTACTGCTATCGCTTCCAACCTGAATACAAGTGTTGCACTGATGGGAAATACTACCGTCTGGAAACCAGCTACAACCTCTCTCCTTTCAAATTATTACCTGATGAAGATCTTTGAGGAGGCAGGCATGCCTGCAGGTGTTATTAATTTTGTCCCGGGGTCAGGTGCTTTAATAAGCAACATCGTATTAAAGCATAAGGATCTGGCCGGGATCCATTTTACCGGTTCAAATTCAACATTCAATTCGCTCTGGAAACAGGTTTCCGATAATCTCTCTGTTTACAAATCATACCCAAAGCTTGTTGGTGAAACGGGGGGAAAAGATTTCATTTTTGCTCACAGTTCTGCAAACACTCTTGAACTTGCCACAGCTATTGTAAGAGGTTCTTTTGAGTATCAGGGACAGAAATGCTCCGCAGCTTCAAGGGCATACATTCCGGAGTCAATCTGGCAAGAGACCAGGCGCCATATTCTGAAAATGATCTCGGAAATCTGGATTGGAGACGTATGTGATTTCCGTAATTATGTAAACGCCGTTATTGACGAAAATTCGTTTGATAAAATAATGTCGTATATAAATAAGGCAGGATCGTCAGAAAATGCACAGATAATTGCAGGAGGCAAAGGCGATAAATCGACCGGGTATTTTATCGAACCTACAATTATAGTCACAGAAAATCCTCATTTTTTCACAATGGAGGAAGAAATATTCGGACCCGTAATGACTATCTATGTCTATAAAGATGAAAAATTCGATGAAACACTGATATTGTGCGATGAGACATCGCCATATGGCCTCACCGGGGCAATTTTCAGCAACGACAAATATGCAATGATTAAAGCATGCAGGGCATTACGCTACGCTGCAGGTAATTTCTATATAAACGATAAACCGACTGGCGCACTGGTTGGGCAGCAGCCATTTGGTGGAGCAAGAGCTTCAGGAACAAATGACAAAGCAGGCAGCCACCTTAACCTTCTCCGATGGGTAAGTCCCAGAACAATTAAGGAGACTCTCATTCCTGCTACAGATTTTAAATATCCGTTCATGGAATAAGATTTCGTAATTTGATTTTATTTCTTAATCTACATTCATTTGATTAAATGTACTCACCCCATTTACCCATAGCCGTCAACTTAAGCTTTGGGGATGAATGAGATATTGCATAATAAAAGTTTCCCCTCCTTTTGAAGGAGGGGTGATCGGGACGATTAATTATCTTATATATACAGTATTTTATTCCCTGACCGGGGTGGTTGATTCATTGATTTCTTCTTACCTTTATTGGTATGGAAAATCAAAACCTCTTTAACAGGAAAAGCCTTAAATTCTTCAGATCATCACTTAGGAACAAGTCCACTTCTGCTGAGGCTGTGTTATGGAACATTTTAAAATCAAAAAAACTTAATNNCAGATTAGTATTCCAGGAACCTGACTTTGTAAAAAATGAGATAAGAAAAACCTTCAAAAGAAAAGATCGGGAAATTGAATAAACAATCAACCACCCCGGCCGGTATCAGCATGTGTATCATAATTAAAAAGTGGTCCGTCCACCCCTCCTTCAAAAGGAGGGGAAATGTATCAGGCTTAATTTCAAAACTTTACATTCTGTTTTGTACTAAACTCTCTCCATATTTTACTATATTCAACTCCTAAAGTTGACGGCTATGCCCTTTACCCCCTATCTACTAAGTAAAGAGGGGGAATATAATTAACAATCTGCGTGTTACTCCCCATATCTAAAAATTATAGAGGGGGATGAAGAGTGAGTTCATAGGATTTCAATGTTAATTGTCTCACATTGAAAAAATCTTACGTAAATTTGAGCATGAAAAAGCGGGGACGGGAAAATAGCAACAAGGCATTATTTGTACTGAATCCAGCATCAGGTGTCCCACCTTTGAATTTTATTGTATCGAAAGAGCTTGAAATTCGCAAGAACCAGCTCTCCTTCTGCAAGACTCTGACCAAAGAAGATACCGGATCGCTTATTAAACAAAACTTCACCAAGTATGAAGTATTTGTGGCAGCAGGCGGAGACGGGACTGTTCATACCGTAGCAGAACAATTGGTGGGCAGTAATAAAATACTTGGAGTCCTGCCGATTGGTTCCGGCAATGGTTTTGCAAAGGAATTTGGATTTAAAATGAATGTACGTTCCCTCCTGTCCGATATAAAGAGAGCCGACAGTATGGATATCGATGTGATTGAGATAAACGACAAATTATGTCTTAATGTCGCTGGTATCGGGCTCGACAGCTTCGTTGCCCACTCATTTAATAATCTGAAAATCCGCGGGTTTCTCCCCTACATCTGGCTCACATTTAAAACTTTTTTACTTCTCCGCCCTTTCCATGCAACCATAAAATGTGACGGAGAAGAAATCATCTCAGAGAACCTATTTGTCCTGACCATTGCAAACACCAGACAATTCGGCAATAATGCATACATAGCCCCGGAAGCTCGTCCTAATGACGGAATGATTGAAATTGTTTTAATTAAACCTTTTCCAAAAATATTAGGCTCCCTTTTTATTATCAGACTTTTCACAAAAAAAATAAATAAGTCGAAATATGTAAGGCATATTAAAACTGATAAAGAGATAGTTATTGAGACAGACGAGACCAGGTTCCATATCGACGGGGAACCACTGGACATATCGGGCAAGGTAGTGATCAGGATCAGGAAAGAGGTTCTGAAAGTCCTGAAAACAACAGGATATAAATTTTCAGGATCTTAAAATATACATTCCATTAATTATTGAATACTTTAATCTTTTACAGCTATGAAAAAACTGGTTTTATTATTACTTTTCTTTTCTCTTGCAACGGTATACGGACAAAACCCTGCGATACAACTAATCCCCCAACCTGTTGAAATACAGCAATCTGATGGCTCATTTCTGCTTACAAAAACTGCAACTATCGGTTTCGATAATCAGCAAAGCAGCAAGATAGCCGAGATGCTCTCACAGAAACTGAATCTTTCAACAGGCTTTTCAATAAAAGCTCAACAGGGGAATGTGGGTTCAATACAGCTTAACCTTAATAAAGTGCCTGTTGCACTTATTGGCAAAGAAGGATACACACTTGTATCCTCTCCCAACGGTGTAGTTATAACCGCAAATGCCCCGGCCGGGCTATTCTATGGCATGCAGACATTGCTTCAGCTATTGCCAAAAGAAATTGAAAGCAAAACTGCCGTTAATGTCCCATGGACAATTCCCTCGGTTAAAATTACTGATTATCCGCGTTTTGGATGGAGAGGCCTTATGCTCGATGTCAGCCGGAATTTTTTCACCAAAGAAGAAGTTAAACAGTACATCGACCAGCTGGCAAGATATAAATTCAATACTCTGCACTGGCACCTGACAGATGATAACGGGTGGAGGGTTGAAATCAAGTCACTGCCAAAATTAACTCAAATTGGAGCATGGAGAGTTGCGCGTTTCGGACAGTTTGGCGAGCGTACCGCACCAAAAGCGGGAGAAGCAGCCACAGTTGGAGGTTTTTATACCCAGGCTGATATAAAAGAGATAATTCAGTACGCTCTTGACCGCAATGTAACTATTCTGCCTGAGATTGATGTTCCGGGCCATAGTATGTCAGCAATTGCATCATATCCTGAGTTAAGCTGCACGAAAGATACCAGTACAAAAGTTAATCCGGGATCTTCTTTTTCAGAGTGGTACGACAATGGTACATTCAAGATGAAGATTGATAATACACTCAATCCGTCAGATGAAAAAGTATATGTGTTTCTCGATAAAGTATTCACTGAACTGGCAGCGCTGTTTCCAAATCCATACATTCATGTTGGCGGAGACGAGTGCTATAAAGGTTTCTGGACAAAGGATGCCGGCTGCCAGGCTCTGATGAAAAAAATGAATATGACTCATCCTGAAGAATTGCAGGCATATTTTATGAAACGGGTGGAGACAATTCTGAAATCAAAAGGTAAAAAACTCATCGGCTGGGATGAAATTCTCGAAGGCGGCATTGCTCCTGAGGCAACCGTAATGAGCTGGCGCGGCATTAAAGGTGGAATTGAGGCTGCAAAGATGGGACATGATGTTGTTATGACTCCCACGACATTTGCATACCTCGACTACCAGCAGGGAGAACAGACAATTGAGCCGCTTATCTACGCCGATTTACGCCTAAGCAAGTGCTACAGTTTCAATCCTGTACCTGAAGGAGTGGATTCAAAATATATTCTTGGCGGACAGGGAAACCTCTGGACTGAGCAGGTGGTGACCCTTCACCATGCTGAATATATGACCTGGCCACGCGGCTGGGCACTATCTGAAGATTTCTGGTCCCCAAATGCATCTAAAAACTGGGCCAATTTTATACAACGTGTTGAAAAACAATTTGACCGTTCAGATGTTGAAGGAGTAAATTATTCAACTGCAATTTACGATGCGATAATAAATATAATCGGTAAAGCTGGAAAAACAACTGTCAGTATGGATTCTGAAGTGCCCGGACTGGATATTTTCTATACCATCGACGGCGCAATGCCAAATAAGTATACACCGAAATATTCCAAACCTGTTGAACTACCTGAAGGACCTGTTACACTGAGAGTGGTAACTTACCGAAATGGAAAACAAATAGGACATTTGATCACATTAAAACCGGAAGAGCTGAAAAAGAGACAAACTAAAGACTGAATTAAGTGAAGAAGTTCATTACCCTCCTTCACAAACGATAACTTTGTAATTCTACAAAATTATGTCAACAGATATTTTTGGCACTTTGTGTAATTACTTTAATAATGCACCCCCTTCCCAACCTTCCCCCAAAGGGGAAGGAGTACGTTCTCACATGTATATAAAGGATTATAAATGAAGTTGTGAGCGATGTGACTAATTTTAAAATAATAAATAAAGCGAAGCATAACTTAGGGGCCAGTTTAAATTTAAAGAGTAAGGCTAAGGAGTTGAGAAAGAAGATGACTGGGCCTGAGAAAATCTTATGGAGTCATCTTAGAAAGAGGAATCAACATGGATTATACTTCAGAAGACAGCATCCGTATGGAATTTATATATTGGATTTTTATTGTTTCGAAGCAAATCTTGCCATTGAGATTGATGGAATGATTCACTTAAATCGTCATGCATATGATATTGAAAGAACTAAATATCTGAAATCATCTGGATTAACTGTTATTAGGTTTAATAATAATGATATTGAAACCAGAATTGATTGGGTTTTAAAGAAAATTAATACCTATTTATAGAATATATTGCCAGATAATATAATAAATCATTTCCCCCCTGGGGGAAATAAGAAAGGGGGTAAAAACCAATAAGAGAAATGCCCTCATTTGCGGGCTAAAATTAAATTAATAGGATATCAAACTTTATTTTGAATAAACTGAATAATGAAAATGAACAGCTCTGTATTAAGAACTCTGCTTCTTTTTCAAATACTTTTTATCGGTATTGCAATTAATCTTCCGGCACAGACTCTGCAGGAATTAGAGACTCACAGTGTTTCCTTGCCAAACGGATGGAAGCTGACACCAGTCGGAAAATCATTGCCTCTCGGTGATCTCCCTCTTAATATAGCATTATCTCCTTCAAAAAGACTTGCAGCAATAACTAACAACGGAGAAAGCGATCAGACGATCCAGCTTATTGACCTTGAAAAGGATGTAGTTCTTGATTCAATTATTATAGCGAAATCCTGGCTTGGACTGACTTTTTCTGATGATGGTAATTATTTATACGCTTCGGGGGGAAATGATAATAAGATAATCAGGTATTTGATCAGTAATAATCGTTTGTCGGTTAATGATTCTATTATCCTTGGAAAACCATGGCCTGAAAAGATCTCAGTTACAGGAATTGCGCTTGATGATCCAAAAAACAGATTATATGTCGTTACCAAGGAAAATAATTCCCTATATGTTTTGGACACAAAAATCAAAAAAGTAATATCCAAATATCCTATTGGTGGAGAAGGATATACGTGTCTGCTTTCACCTGATCATAAATTGCTTTATATTTCATGCTGGGGTTGCGATAAGGTAGTAGTTTTTAATACGGATCTTCAGAAAATTACCGGATCGCTGGCCGTAGGTGATAATCCAAACGATTTATGTATTACCGGGAACGGGAAATTCCTTTTTGTGGCCAATGCAAATGATAATTCTGTATCTGTAATCAACACGAAGCAACTGAAGGTTATTGAGATACTTAATTCAGCCCTGTATGCCGATTCTCCTCCCGGCTCGACAACTAACAGCGTGGCACTAAGCGGTGATGATAAGACATTGTATATTGCAAATGCAGACAATAATTGCCTTGCAGTATTCGATGTAAGCACTCCCGGATCTTCCAAAAATAAGGGCTTCATTCCTACTGCTTGGTATCCAACCTGCGTGAGAGTCGCAAATAACAAAATACTGATCAGCAATGGCAAAGGATTGTCTTCACATGCAAATCCTTATGGTCCTAATCCGGCACGCAAGGGTGATGAGGTAGTTTACCAGGCTGGAGGAAAGGAACATAAAATAAAGGAACAGTATATAGGCGGACTTTTCAGAGGGACACTATCTGTTCTTAATATTCCCGACCCGGCACAGCTTGCCTTGTATTCAAAAGCTGTTTACAACAATACTCCCTATAACAAGAAGACAGAATTGTTTTCCGAAGGAATGAAAGGCAATCCTGTTCCTATGAAAGTTGGCGAAAGTTCACCAATTAAATATATATTTTACATTATCAAGGAAAATAGAACTTACGATCAGGTACTGGGCGATATCCCTGAAGGAAACGGTGATCCTAAGCTTGTGCTGTTCGGTGAAAATATTACCCCGAATCAGCACGCACTAGCCCGCGAATTTGTTCTGCTCGATAATTTTTACGTAAATGGCGAGGTTAGCGCCGATGGTCATAACTGGACAATGGGCGCCTATGCTACAGATTTTCTTGAAAAAAACTGGCCCACGAGCTACGGCGGACGAGGTGGTGAATATCCGGGAGAAGGAGCCCTGGCAATTGCAAATAATAAAGACGGCTTCCTGTGGGACGATTGTCAGAGGCACGGTGTCAGCTTCCGCTCATATGCTGAATTTATGGATGGTACTAAACCAGCTGTTCCAGTGCTGAATGGACACTTTTGCCCAAAGTTTGCCAGTTGGGACTTGTCTATCCGTGATACTATTCGTTTCAGACAATGGAAAAATGATTTCGATTCTCTGCTCGCAATAAATGCCGTTCCGGCTTTTAATTCAATCCGTTTTCCAAATGACCATACCGAAGGGCTGAGTCTAAACAAACCCACTCCATTTGCCTTTGCTGCTGATAATGATCTGGCCGTGGGTCTGTTTGTCGATTATCTCAGTCATAGCCTGATATGGAAAAATAGCCTGATAATTATTGTTGAAGATGACGCACAAAACGGACCCGATCATGTGGATGCCCACAGAAGTCCTGTGTATATTGCCGGTGGTTTCGTGAAAAAAGGATTTGTTGATCACACTGCCTATACCACTGCTTCTCTTTTGCGGACCATTGAGCTCATTCTGGGACTTCCACCAATGACGCAGTATGATGCTCCTGCAACACCGTTATGGAGATGCATGAATAATACGCCGGACCATCCAGCATTTATCGCAAGACCGAGCAACGTTGATCTTAATTTAAAGAACCTTGCCCGGAATGCCTGGCAGAAAAAAAGCGAGAGGTTTGATTTTACGAAAGAGGATATGGTAACCGATGCCGATTTTAATGAAGTGATTTGGAAAGCCGCCAAAGGGTTGGGCTCCCAATGCCCTCCGGCGGTACATGCTGCTTTTTTTATGGCATCAGATAATGATGATTAACGGTTCGCGGTACGTGATCTGTGGTCAATATTCCGCATACCGCACACCGCATACCCTTTTTATTTCAGTTTGAATTCCACCGGCACCTGCATTTGAACATCAACAGGTTTACCGCCCTGACTCCCCGGTTTCCATTCAGGCATACTGCTTATGACCCTTATGGCTTCCGCATTGAGAAGAGGACTTACAGATTTACTGACAACAACATTCTTTACTTTCCCTTTATAGCTTACTATAAAGTTGACGTATACTTTACCGGTGATTTTAGCTTTTACAGCTTCAGCAGGATACTTCAGGTTAGCATTTATCCATGTGGCCATGGCAGTTTTGTCTCCCGGGAATTGAGGTAGTTCTTCAATCGCAACAAACATATCCTTGCTGGCTGGCTGTTCCTTCACGACAGCTATAGGTTCCTTTGCGCTTATTTTATCATCAGAATTAGATTTTTCGATCTTAACATCCGGTCTTTTTTCATCCTTTTTAAACGTTATTACCTCGATTGCCCCGTTCTTTCCTTTATCTCCGTATTTTTTCACTGCATCTTCATCCTTAAGAACTTTCATAGATTCTATGTCTTCAGTGTTAATCTTCGACATACCCTCTTTTTCATTTACATCACCATTAATAATAACGAGCATTTTGGCAGATTTTCCCTTGCTTGTTATCTCAATTACACCGTCTTTCCCTTTTTCTCCATATTTTTCAGTTGTAAATTTATCCTTAAGTATAGTGATTGATTCTATTGATTCAGGATCAATTTTCTCTGCTTCATCTGCTGATATTATATATCCGTCGACCACATAAATAGGTGGTGGACCGTCGCCTTTAAATTTAATGCCAGCTGGCGGCGGTGGAGGAGGTGGTGGAGGAATGCCCATAACACCGGCTGTATCCACTGGAGGTGGCGGTGGCGGTGGAATACTTATATTTAAATTATTGTACCTGACCGTATCTCTCATCATAATGATTGACATATCAGATGTGAAAACAGGTTTTAATACTCTGGATTTGAATCCTGCGAAGCTGATCACCAGAGATTCACCATCCGGAATATTGTTAAGCTTAAAATGGCCATCAAGATCTGTAATGGTGCCGATAGTGGTTCCTGTAATTGTAATGTTTGCTGCCGCTAATGGCTTGCCATCCTTCTGCACAACTGTTCCCTTAACTGAATTTTGCTGCAGGGAGCTGCCTGAAACATTGCTTGCGGAGCTTTCATCAACGTATTTGTATCGGTAGTCGGGTTTTGCAAATGCATATAATACAATTGCAAAAACAGGAAGAATAAGAAGGATCTTCATC
>PMIJ01000059.1 GCA_003157015.1 Bacteroidales bacterium | reverse complement strand
AAAGTTAACGCATCACTACTAATTGGAAATAAAAAACTTTTACCAACAATTTAATGGAGACTGATATGGAAAAAGCAAAAACGATTGTCAGGATAGCGGGTGTTTTTGCACTTGTATTTTCTTATGGGAATTTGTCGGGTAATGTTGATTTTCCTGAAGGATCATCGACCGTCCAAACAGGTTCAGTATCCGTTCAGACACAAACAAAATCTGCACAGACAGTTGCGAAATCTGTTCAGACGAAATCAAAATCTACTCAAAAGAGTAGTAAATCTGAAACGGATAACAAGAGCAAAGATGCTGGAACTGTAACTATCGGAACACAAAGGTGGGAGGTAGCAAACCTGAATGTAAGTACCTTCAGGAATGGCGATTCAATTCCTGAGGCAAGAAACAATAAAGAATGGGTAGCTGCTGGTGAATCAGGAAAACCAGCATGGTGCTACTATAATAATAACCCTGCAATCGGTCTGAAATACGAAAAACTATATAATTGGTACGCGGTAAGCGACCCAAGAGGGCTGGCTCCTGCCGGCTGGACCCTGGCCAGTGATGATGATTGGGCACGGTTGATTAGTTATTTGGGAGGACAAGGAGCGGCAGGTAACAAAATGAAAAGCACAAGCGGATGGGGTGATGGTAACAATGGAACTAATGAAGCCGGATTTATAGGCCTCCCTGGAGGTTATCGTGTTGAGAACGGAACATTTCAGAACTTAGGAAGTATCGCTATATGGTGGAGTTCGACAGAAAGCAGAGCTCAGGATGCAATTGATCACTACATTTCACAGAGCCCAAGTTTAAACAAGGGCAGCAGTCCTAAGCTACGCGGGGAAGCGGTTCGTTGCCTGAGGCAATAGATCATTCACTTCTTCATGATGCAGATTAAAATTCAGCTCGTCGCTTCCATGTTTGAATGGTCAGAATGAACCTGATTTATAGCCGGAAACCATTATACCAAGCTTTTGCAGTCACTTCAATAGGTTAGATTTTGGTTAAGAGCCCGGGTTTCCTGATAATTTGATTTAGCGCTTGAATATGGTCTTCAAACCATGGGTCAAAGCAACAGGGTAAACTGAAATATGGCTTTCTCCTTTAAATACTTGTGTAATAAATATGAGGCTGGCATATTTGTGCTCCTGTATGACCCGGATGAGCTCAGTAGTGGGACCTATTACCCAGTCGTTATCATCCTGTGAGCCATACGCCATGTACACTGTTTTATTCAATTCCTTATGTTTAACAAAATAATCAGATTCTGTTTTTAAGATACTATTGCCATTCCAGAATAATGAAGGAGAGATAATTATGTAATATTTGAACATATCGGGTTGGGTAAAAAGAACATATGAGCTTAGCAATGCCCCGAATGATAATCCCATGATTGCATTTGAATCCTGTTTTGTCCGGTAATTTTTATTTATAACAGGGAATAGTTCATTTCTGATAAAACTGAGGAAATTGTCACCGCCACCTGCATTTGGATAATAATAGTATACAGTATCCTTGGATTGCGTATAGTCTCTCGTTCTTTTTTCCCACCAGATATTAGTTCCTCTACCATAGCTGATTCCCACTACTATTATGTTTTTTATCTCATTATCCCATGAAAGCCAGTCGGTAATTTCCTTTGCCATTCCGAAAGATTTATCTCCATCCAGTACATAGAGAACAGGATAGGATTTATTAGAACTTTTATAGTCTATCGGCAGGCCAACCTGAATTATATATTTTTCATTTTTAACATATTTTGATTCAATAGGAAATTGTTCGGTGTTTTCAAGATGAACCTGGTTCTGCTGGGGTGGAGTAGTTTGTGCTATTAATCCATTTAAGCAAATAAAAAGGAACATAACGAACATTGAGGGTAAATAATATCTTATCATGGGGATTGAAATGGATTATTGATGACTTTTTTGTAAAGTATAAATATAAGTTCTATAGGATTTATTGCTGATTTTGATACTATTTTTAAACAAACAGAAGGTTACAAAGTTGGAATTATTTCTCGTTCAAAAAAAGATTGATGTAATTAATATGATTTATTTAATGTTTATACAACTGATTTTTTGGCTGGAAATGAGATAAGTAACCTGCTTTTTATAGAATTTCTATAAAATATAATAATTGATTGAGCACGATTAAATCATAAAGTATTTATCTTTCCCCTCATAAATTTGATAGATTTTCAGATTATTTTATGATCTTTTCCTGATAATTAAGACAATTGGCAGTTTTGATGCTAATAGTTTGGCTGACCACCTGACTTAGCTAACGATCATGTTCGGAAAAAATCAGTGGTCAGTATTCCTGTCTGTGATATAAGAAAGGTCTGAAGAAACATGAGATCAGGATGGGGGATCTCAAGGGGCGGAATATGTAAATAATGATTATACGAATAAAAAGATATGGATATTAAGGACGAAAAACTAAAGAGACAGCTTGGTCTCTTTCCTGCAACAAATATTGTTGTAGCCAATATGATCGGTGCCGGGATATTTACAACTTCCGGCCTCCTTATGGCAGGTTTACATAATCCGATCCTGATGATGGTTTTATGGATTGTAGGTGGAATCATTGCTATATGTGGTGCTCTTTCTTATGGTGAACTCGGAGCGGCAATGCCTGGTGCGGGTGGAGAATATCTTTTTCTGTCGAAGCTTTATAGACCTCTGTATGGATTTTTAAGCGGGTGGGTATCTTTCATGGTAGGGTTCTCAGCTCCCATAGCAGCTTCAGCACTAGGTTTCAGCCAATATTTCTGCAGAGCGGTTCCCGGGTTGCCAGTGTGGCTCAATAAAGCTGGAATAATGAATGCATCCTGGACAGGGAAGTTGATTGCAATTAGTATAATATTGATATTTACATTCATACATTACCGTGGTATAAAGTATGGAGCAAGAATTCAAAATGTTCTTACAGTTCTTAAAGTGGCTCTTATTATGACTCTCCTGATTGCAGGTTTCACTTCCGGGAAAGGTGATATGGGAAACTTTAGTAAGGGAAGCAGTATTACACCGGGTTTTGCCGGATGGAAGACAATAGGACTCTCGCTGATGTGGATTATGTTTGCATACAGCGGGTGGAACGCTTCAACTTATCTGGGTTCCGAAATCAAGAATCCTGCAAAAACACTGCCTCGATCCCTTCTTTATGGTACAGCGATTGTGATAGTCCTCTATCTTGGGATAAACATCCTCTATGTTTACGGTATCAGTCCGGAGGCAATGAAAGGTGTTATCTCAGTAGGGGGGCTTGCAATGGGCAACCTTTTTGGAAAATCAGCAGATATACTCTTCTCTCTCCTGATAGCATTTGCTCTTTTTTCCTCCCTGAGTGCTTTCATTATAATAGGACCAAGGGTATATTATTCCATGGCCAAGGACGGATTGTTTTTCAAATCAGCAGCCACTATACATCCAAAATTTCAGGTCCCATCCAATTCAATTCTTCTCCAGTGTGTAATAGCCGTTGTTATGGTTCTTTCCGGGACTTTTGAACAGGTTCTTACATATATGGGATTTGCGTTGGGGATATTTCCCATAATGACAGTATTCAGTGTTATAAAGCTGAGAAGGCAAAATCCGGATGCTGTGCGGTTGCCGGGCTATCCACTGACCCAGATTTTATATATACTTACCGGTCTCATCATTCTGGGGCTGTCATATGCTGAACGGCCTGTCGAATCATCAATAGCCGCATTGACGGTTATTGCAGGAATTCCGGCTTATTATATTTTTAAAAAGAGGATGTCTCTGTCCGAGGGATAAGATAGAAGCTTAACGCAGTACGCTATTTTCTCATTTTTTAGCGACAGGTTTAATTTTTATGGCATACAGCATGTTGCTGTTCCCGGCTCGCCAGTTATATCCAATTGTATAAGACAATGGCCTGTATTTAGTCTTATTGTATGCCTTTTGCAGATCAGGTTCACTGATATAAGAGAATTCAGTTCCCGGTTTTTGATATTTTCCATATAACCGGATCTCCCATTTCGTTTTATCGAAATATTTGTAAGCAATGCCTGAATCATCCTGCAGAATAGTGACGCTGATATCGAATATTACATCACGGATTATTTTAAACTCATTGGAATGCATCAGATATGAAGCTGCTTTTAAATATGAAAAAGATTGAGGTAATTGTGACATGTAAGTTTTGAATCCCGGATATTTTGCCAGGCCCTTATCTGAGATGTCGGTTCTGAAATAAAAAACTGACTGAACTTTATTCTTTGATAATGAAAGAAAATCTATTTTAATTCCAGGAACAGTGCTCTTTTTATACTTCATACTGTCAAAAATCTGCAACTTCCCCAGTGAATCCACACCTATCCTATGAATAGAGAGTATCTGATGGCCAGTTCGTTTTATAAAAAGGGATATCAGTGGAGTAGTGCCATTTGCTTTGGTTTTCCTCAGGTCACTGCCCATTGTCATAGTGATAAAATAGCTTCGTTTAAAAATATCTTTTAAAGCATTGTTGATTGTATTCAGGTAGCTGGTCGCAGAGTCGGGCTGCATCTTGCAGATATCAGGTATATAACCGATCGGCTCCATACCAATCATAATATATTGGTCAGCATCGGGATAAAAGATATCTGCGGTTAGAAAATCGGGGCCTGAAAATGGATAAAATACTGTTGTTACACTTTGATTTGATACTAACTCGCTGTCGGCCCAATTCCTCATCTTCTTAATTCGGAACGAGTTGGTATGGGAAAACAAGCTATCAAGATCTTTGGCATACAGGTTCCATTTTTTTGACGAATTAAGCTTTAAAAGGCATTCAGTTTTACCACTAGCCAAACCTGAGATGAATGATGCCTGATCATCTAAAATAGTATTAGCTGCGGCTATTGTTAAGCTGTCGGATGTTTTTTTTACCTCTTTTACCTCTTTTACCTCTTTCACATCTTTTACCTTTGGATTCTGGCCACAAGAAAGTGCCAGAACTATCATCAGAAAAAAGCTAGACAATTTTAACTTTTTCAACATCTCTTTGAATTTTTTATTCAACAATTATAGACAAAAATAGCTTATTATATCAATAGTTCATTTTAAATTATCGTCAGGTATTGGAATCAGTCGACAACTCCTTTTCCGACCCTAAAGAAAATAAATTCAATTGTAATGACATAATTTCACGGTACGAAATAATTATCAGGTTTAATTTTTTTCATTCCTGGCCGGGTTTAATATGGAACTTATTGAAGAATAAAATTAGAAATGAAAAAAATAACTTTTACGATTTTTCCGGCTTAATCATTGCTTCAGAAACTCAATGAATTTCAAATAAAGCATTCTGATAGTAGTCAGATGATGAGTGTTTTACAGAGCGTTCCCTAACTTTTTTATCACCGGATGTTTATTTTTCAATATAATTTTATAATTTGTCAGGTGGTTTGCAAGCATCGGATTTGATATAATTCGTTTTCCAACAGCCTTGAACAAATTATTTGTTCATGTCTGTTAACAGTAATTTGTTGACCTTTCTTTGTAGATTTGCCTTATAATTTTGATAAAATGACAAAATTAGTTGAACGGTCTGGTCTGGCTTTACTCAATGAACTTATAAAAGATCCTGATCGGAAACCTCTTTGGAAGATAATCTATGAACTCTTATATCTTTTTTTCCTTTACCGGGAAATACCTGTTCATTATTTCAGCAGATATTTATTTAAAAAGGGAATAATAAACATAAAGAACTATTTACCAAATAAGTTATTATGTGAAAGGGTAACTCCTAATTTTAATGACAAGACGGTAAAAGATGTTTTAGACAATAAATTGTTTTTCGACTTCTTCTATAGCCAGTTTAATATAAGTCTTCCCAGGATAATAATGTATAATTTCAAAAAAATATTCGTTTTAAGTAAAAATGCAACCGAAGTAAAAAGCGTCGGGGATTTCAAGGAACTGCTGCTGGAAATTTTCAGGCAAAATCCTTCTTATGAATCAATATTTATTAAAAAGACTAATTCAAGTTCATGCGGATCAAACATCTACAAATTATTTCTTTATCAGGTGAACGGAAAACCTGAAGTTATCGATGAAATATATTTCGATGTAATCCGGTCGGGGTTTTTATTTCAGGAGACGATAAATCAGCACCGTGATTTAATTGAACTTAATTCTTCCTGCCTGAATACGATAAGGATGGATACATTTGTAGATAATAACGGGGAAGCAAATATTATTTCGGCATATCTCAGAATGAGTATTAATGATCAATTTGTTGATAATATTTCTTCAGGCGGATGTCAGGTAGGTATCAACCTTCAGACCGGTAAACTTAAAAAGTTTGGATATGGGCCGATTAAAATTTTCGGAATAAAGGTCTTTACAGAGCATCCCAAATCGAAAATAGTTTTCGAAAACTTTAATGTTCCTTTTTTCCCCCAGATCAAAGAACTGGTGCTGAAAGCAGCAATATACATACCCGGGTTGCGCCTGGTTGGCTGGGATATTGCAATAGGAGCATCAGGTCCTGTTTTGATAGAAGGGAATTCAGATTATGATATAACGGGAAATGATTTAGCAGACGGGGGCTATTTTGCAAACCCAACATTCAGAAAGGCTTTTCATGAGATAAAATACTTATGACAATGTGAAAGTGAAGTTATATTTGGTTCATTTCTGAAGAAGTTTGCCAGTGAATTGAAATTTGCTATCGCAACGTAAATTGAAATAACAACCGCGATTAATTATTAATATTTTTAATTTACTCATTATGGAAATAATTGATGTACAAGCATTAGAAATTCTGGACTCCCGTGGAAATCCTACGGTAGAAGTCAGTTTGATCCTTGAAGACGGTACTGAAACCAGAGCGGCAGTTCCAAGTGGCGCTTCAACAGGTGAACGTGAAGCCTGTGAATTGAGGGATGGTGATAAGAAACGATATGGAGGGAAAGGTGTTTTAAAAGCCGTTGAAAACGTCAACAAGATCATTGCTAAAGAAATTGTTGGTAAGAGTTTCGTAAGCCAGCGTGAGCTGGATTATTTTATGATAAATCTGGATGGTACGCCAAACAAATCAAAACTTGGCGCCAATGCGATTCTTGGTGTATCAATGGCATATTCGCGTGCGGAAGCTCTGAGTGCTGATATTCCGCTTTATCAGTACTTAGGAGGAAGCAATGCACATTTATTGCCTGTTCCATGTCTGAATATCATCAATGGTGGCAAACATGCCGATAATAATGTTGATTTTCAGGAGTTCATGATTGCTCCGCATGGTGCTCACTCATTTACTGAGGCTATCCGCACAGGTATTGAAGTCTTTCACTCACTTAAATCTGTATTAAAAGGGAAGGGTTACAGCACAGGTGTTGGCGATGAAGGTGGCTTTGCCCCGGACCTGAAATCGAACGATGAAGCCATTGAAGTGATTCTTGAGGCAATTGGGAAGGCCGGTTATAAAGCAGGCGAAGAGGTTAGTATATGCCTTGACCCTGCTGCCAGCGAACTTTGGGAAGGCGGTAAATATAAATTATTTAAAAGCACGGGGAAATTGCTAACCAGTGATGAAATGGTAAAACTTTGGGAAGGTTGGGTGCGTCAATATCCTATTGTTTTGATTGAAGATGGAATGGCAGAAAATGACTGGACTGGCTGGTATAACATGACCCAAACATTAGGCAAGAAAATTGAAATCGTTGGTGATGATTTATTTTGTACCAACAAGGCAATCCTTACTGAAGGTATTAAAAAAGGCGTGGCCAATGCAGTACTGATTAAATTAAATCAGATTGGTACAGTTACAGAGACTCTTGAGACTATAGAACTTGCTTATAAGAATTCCTATAACTGCTTTGTGTCACACCGGAGCGGAGAAACAGTTGACAGTTTTATTGCCGATTTAACAGTAGCGGTTAACGCAGGTCACCTGAAGACAGGAAGTGGATGCAGAGGTGAACGTGTTGAAAAGTTCAATCAGCTAATGAGAATCGAACATTCCTTAGGAAGCGCATCCAAATTTGCAGGCAAGAGTGCATTTAAAAATGCTTAGTGAACTGATTTAGGTTTTCAGTAGTGAATGTAAAAGAAGATTTAAGGGAGATAAAAATCTAAAGGCTTGAATCCCCGCGCGCGTATTGGCTTCGCTGAGCTCTCCGCCAAGTGGCGGATCGGTTCTCCGCTGCTTGCTGCGAAGAGCTTCAATTTAACATAATTTTTGCAGAACTTTTAGTGCTCGATTTTAATGGGACACTTGAAAATGCTTGTCAGTTTATTAAAAGTGTCATTGGACTAACTTTGGTAAACTTTTATGCCTAAAGATTCAAAATAAAAAGCCGTCCTGATCTTGTTCGAAGGGCGGCTTTTTGGTTATCAAGCCCCTGCTTTACTTAGTTTAACATTAGAAAGAAGGTTATTCTCCAAACCAAACTTTAGGAGCTTATCAGGGTGGCAATTTAGAGGACTATGAGATTAATGGGATGGCCTTCACATGATCCTTTAAATTTCCGATATAGAAGAAAAACAAAGGGATTATCAAATCTGCTTGACAAAACCGCAACAAAAATAAAATTTACACGTACAAAAATATTTTCCTGGATGTCCATAACTGAATTGCAAATCGTACCTTCGCTTTATTAAACTAAAAATAAGATAATGAGTACTGTAAAGAGTTTTCGAATTTTAATTGTGTTACCCTTTCTTCTTTTAACTCCGGTTCTGACCAACGCACAGGCGGATAAAAAACAGGCAGAATTGAAGAAACTTGAAACCAGCCTTGCTGCAGCCAAAGCTAAAGTGGCTCTGAATGAACAGCAGTCAGCTAAATCAGATTCTCTGATTAACCTGGGAACTCAGATGATTGCCGAATCAAAAACAGAAACTAAGGCCATTGAAGCAGCCCGTAAGAAACTGGATAAAGACAATGTTAACAGTCAAAAATCCCTTACTAAGCTTTCTGCCTCGAAAGATAAGGATGAATCCAGCAAGGCCAAGGCTGATCTGAAAGCACTTGATGTTCAATATAAATCAGATTCCAAAGCGCTTGACACTCGTCTAAAGGATGCAACAAAAAAGATGTCTGCAGGAAATGCAAACTTAGCTAAAGGGAAAGCTGGCAAAAAAAATGCACAGGATGCACTTAAAATTTCCAGGAAGACACTTGATACAGCCCAGGAGAAATATGATAATGCCAATGGTTCGGGAGTAAATACTACTTCAAAAGAGAAGAAAAAGAAGTAATCAGAGAATTTTAATATCTGATATTCAACAATTACAAATGCTGTTCCAAAATATTAAACCGTCCTTAACGTAGTCTGAGGGCGGCTTTTTTATTGTCACATCACAGCATGAACCTGACCTCTTTATATTTGACCCGGCATATTACCCGCACTCTACAATTCTAAATAACAAGTATTTAATTACTGCATTTGGTGGATTATATAATCCGGCTGACCCTGGTCATGGCCACCGTCTTTTCAACTCAATACGGGGAATAAATTATATCATTCATACATAAACCAAAACGTATCCATTTGTGTTAAGATTTTATAAAATAGCCTAATCAAAACCTTCTTTAGGCAACATTGAAATAACTGTCCCCATAAACCATTATATGTGTGAATTATATAAATCTGATAAGGAATTGTGTAAAAACTCCTGGCACAAAAGCATTTATCTTTATATAGATGGAATTTAGAAGGGGGCAGGTAAATTTTAGTAGGTTATTAATGCTGGTTTAAACATTAGGTTGCAGAATATAAATCATTAAAATTGTTAGAAGATGCCACTAAAAAAGGGAAAGTCAAAGAATGTGATCAACTCAAACTTAGAGAAATTACTTCATAATTAAAAGAAATACAGCGCTTGCCATCCTGCAAAAGATTGATGTCTTGGCCTCAGGTATGAATTACTGCAATAGAATTCTTTAACCATGAAGCATTTTATTAAAAGATGAAAGCCATTCTAATATTAAATCCTTCTTCCGGGAAGATGAAAAGGAATATGCCACCCATATTAAGATGGACTTTAAAAAAATTGGAAAGAAGATTATCCGAATTATTCAAGCCTAAAATAACAGAAGATGACGTTATAGAAGAAGTAAAAAATAAGTGTTATGAAGCAAAGATAAAACTGGATATAGAATTCACAAAATATCCTAAACATGCAACAAAACTGGCAGAATCAGCGAAGGATAAATACGATTTAATTATTGCGGCAGGTGGGGATGGAACAATAAATGAAGTAATTAATGGTATGGCGAACTCAAAAGCTACCCTGGTGATTATTCCTTTTGGCAGTACGAATGTTTTAGCTTGTGAACTGGGTATACCTGATGATCCAAAAGAGGCAGCAGAATTAATTACAAAAGGCAAAAAGATAAAAATGGATTTAGGTTATGCAAAAACAAGTAATGACTCCAGATATTTTTCAATGATGTTAAGCGTGGGCCCTTTTGCTCAGGTTATAAAAGACACAACTCCGGAATTTAAAAAGAGATGGGGAAAATTCGCATATCCGCTTAGGCTGATCAAACTTCTTTTCAGATATAAATGGCATAAGATTTATGTCAAGCATAAGGTAGAATCGACAGGATATTTTGTAATCGTGGCAAACATTAAATATTACGGTGGGGAATATGAAATAGCTGATAGAGCAAACATGAGAGACGGCCTTCTGGATCTGGTAATAATAAATAGAAAAAATCCATGGGACATAATTGTATTAATATTCTCGATTGCAAGTGGTAAATTAAATAAATTTTTAAGAAAAGAATATTATAAAACTAAAGAAGCAGAAATTTACTCTCATTATAATATGCAGATTCAGGTTGATGGCGAGATTTTAGGAATGGCGCCGGTAAGAGTTGAAATTATACCCAAAGCGTTAAATGTGATTACAGCTTCTAAAAATGTCATCTAATGAAAAAAACAATAAAAGCGTTTTTCAAAATTGCTGGCTCTGCTTCCATCCGCTGGTGGGGAAAAGATCCCTTTATGCAAAGTGCTGTTATTGCTTACTATGCAATTTTCAGCATGCCTGGTTTACTGGTAATTGTAATTTCTGTTGGCTCGCTTTTTTTTAAGCGAGATGTCATTACAGGGCAATTATTTACACAGATATCTTCAATAATGGGTGTAGAAACAGCGAGGCAGGTTCAGAACATGATCATCAGCATTAGCCAGACANNTTAAATGTAATCTGGGAAGTAAAAGCCAAACCACGCAGAGCCGTTTTTACATTAATTCGTACACGGCTATTTTCATTCGGTCTGATTTTATCTGTTGGCTTTTTGCTGCTTATCTCGCTTACAATCACTACTATCATTGCAGTCATGGGCAATTGGGTGATGAATCATTGGCCAAACATTGTACTCATAATATTTTATGTACTTAATTTTATTATTTCGTTTGGAGTCGTAATGCTCCTGTTTGCACTTTTGTTCAAAATATTACCTGACGTAAAAATTCAATGGAAATATTTATGGTGGGGTTCAATTCTTACTGCATTTCTTTTTATACTGGGAAAAACAGCAATTGGATTTTATTTAAGTAAAACAAATCCCGGTTCGGCATATGGTGCAGCAGGCTCCATTGTGTTAATACTTCTGTGGGTGAGTTATTCTTCCATGATATTATTTTATGGTGCAGAATTTACCCGTGCATATGCCGATTATTTCAATGGAAAAGTTTCGCCAACTGAAGTTGCTGTAAAAATTACAGATAAAGCAGTTGCCAAACATTAAGGACGCAATCTATCAGAAAAGGTAAAAATTATGTAACTTATTTCTAGAATTTTGTAACTTTTTCAGGAGTTAATAGATCTATTTTTGTAAAGTGAAAATTCGTTTACCATTTAAAATTAAAATTAAAGAATACAACAGAATTAAAAGGAAACTTGAACGGGCAAAAAGCCAAACTAAAACAGAGAATTGCAGTTTTACCGGACAATAACCTGATATTTGAATAAGGCAGGAAAGAGGAGATGTCTGGAAAACTTCAAATTTAATTGGGCAAAAAAAAAAGAATATCATAAGATTATTGCAACCCTTAAATCATCTGTTTTACCCCCAAAATCATGAATTATTTTGCAGTTTTTAAACTAAATATTTTATTTATTATGAAAAAAGTTTTAATCGTTCTTGTATTATTTATGGCAGTTCTGGCAGTCAATGCCCAGGCCACCAAAACCACAGACACCAAAGATAAGGGTGTTCGCACCCCTGTCATGGTAGCTGATCTTCTAAAACCTATAACTGACAATATTGCTAAAGATTATGTTGGTTATACAATTAAAGAAGCCGAAAGCGTTACAAAAAATAACGTTGTGAGCTATCATGTAGTTGTTGTTAAGGATGCTACCACCATGACACTTGTCTATGACAAAGATGGAGTATTTGTTAAGAAGCTTCCTCCGGCTACAGAGAAAAAATAACTCATATAGAAGTCAAGCTTGCTCACATAAGTTATTTTTTGCATAAACCATCCACCCGAAATTAGTTTCAGGTGGATGGTTTTCTTATATTATAAGGTGGTGTTAATTACCGTCAACCATTATTTATTTCTGAACCACTAATCCTAAATATCACCTATCGCTCTCGGGATTTGGCTTCGCCGAGCTCCATGTGTTCCTGTTCCTCCCTTCGGTTGTCAACTTCCCGAGCTTCCGAAACGACCTTAAAGAAATTGCCAGGTGGGCAATTTTAGGAAGAAGGCAGATTGCAGTGGCAGCCTTTTCAACAGTATTGCTTTACCTTCCAATATCTTCCCGGCTTATTTAAATGCCTCAATTCAGCAATTTGACAAATCATATCCGCCAACTCAAAAATGTGTGAATGATATAATTTGTTCATAGAGTTTTGTAACAATTATACAGATAAAGAGAAGGACCTTTGGAGAGCGTTTAAAATCTTTCATATGCAAATGTAAATAAGCACAATTGTAATTATCAGATTAATTATTTCATAAACTAATAACAATAATGATGAATAATATTAAACAACTGGGTATCTGGATGGACCATTCAAATGCCCATTTGATGGAATTAACAAATGGCATAATTGTTCATAGGGTTGTATCAGAATTAACAAACCATGAAACAGAATTTAATTTTTACAAGGGTGAAAAACTTATTCATAAAAAGGAACAACACCTGCAATTAAGTTATTACAAGAAAATCGGTGATATTATAAAAAAGTATCAGGATGTAGTATTATTCGGTCCAACAGATGCCAAAAATGAATTATTAAACCTGATAAAAACTGACCATCTTTTTGAGGGTATTAAAATTGAGGTAGAAAATTCAGATAAAATGACAGAAGACCAAATGCAGACTTTTGTCATAGATTATTTTAAATAGTTGATTGTACCGTGCAAAACTGTCTTAACCCCCCAAATAGCTGG
>PMIJ01000046.1 GCA_003157015.1 Bacteroidales bacterium | reverse complement strand
ACAAACATACGAGAACCACAGAGTTTATATTTTATACCTTCTGATCCCATTTTTCAGAATAGTAACATTAAAGTTGATTAATAAGCCCAAAGAATTGTTTGAAAACTTCATATAAGTAAGAATTTGAGCTTCATGAACAGGATTAAATTCATCCACGACTTTTAATTCAACTACTACTGAATTCTCCACCAGTATATCAATCCTGTAACCACATTCTAGTTTTATTTCTTTATAAACAACCGGAGTCGGTTGCTGTCTCTTAATGGTTAAACCATTTTTAATCAGTTCATATGACAAACACTCTTCATAAGCTGATTCAAGTAATCCAGGTCCCAGACTTTTATGAACCTGGATCGCGCAACCAATAATCTTCTGAGTAATTTCATTTAATTCCATAGTTTTCTTTTTTTTATTCTCTGTGTGACTCTGTGATTCTCTGTGTCTCTCTGTGTCAGTTCTTAAAATATAATTCTCTATTTGACAACTATGTTTATTTTAACCTTAGCGGTTAATGGTTTTAATGGATTTTAAATATTAACGACACGGAGGAAGTTAGACCAAGTCTTTCATGTGTCATGAAACCCAAATCAATCTGAACCATTCTGACCAGCCATCCCAATCCGAAACTGAACGAATTATTATCAGTACTGAATCCTCCTCTCAGCCAGAGTTTCTTAGCTGCCTCATATTCAAAACCGGTTCTGACAATCAAATTGCTTCCTGAGCTCATTTCAGCCTCGAGACCTGTAAACAGTGAGTTGTTAAGATAAGTTCCGGCACCAACCCTGATTGATGTCGGCATAGGAGTTTTTCTTAATGAATTAGGAACCGGATTAAAAATATGAATACCAAAACTGGTCTTTTCTGAAGGTGTTATCAACAGACCAACTTCGCATGAGATAAATTGATTTTTATTGTATTCTCCTGAAATTTTTTCTGAAAAATAGTCCACCTGCAACCCTGCAGCCAATTTACCGGATAGCCTCATGCCGCTGGACAGACCTGTCATATCCCTGCTAAAGTCAGAATATCCAAAATGTGAATATACAGCTCCAACAGAGGCTTTTCCGGCCGGAACAATCAATCCGAGAGTACGTGTTCCCAGTTCACTGATATTAAATCGGTTTTCGTAGCTGAATCCGAATGAGAAGGAGTTATTTAATGCGAGCGTAGCCTGGTTATGAAAGGAAGACCAGAAACCGTTCTTCATGATACAGACATATCCTGTTCCTGCTTCACCTGCTCCGGCGGAAGGACGATATGGATCTCCTCCTGAGGCGGCTAAACAGAAAAAAATAAATAAATAAGAAACAGATATTTTCAGCAGCGAGCTCAACTGTTTCAAAAATTGTTACCATAAATATACAAAAAAGTTCAATCCATGTAACAGAATTGAACTTTTTTTTCTCCGTGCCTCTCGGTGTCTTCTCTGTGTCCCTCCGTGTTAGTTCTTTATTCTTTGTAGTTACACAGAGAAACACAGAGAATCACAGAGTTACACAGAGAAAATATTCTTAATTAGTCTTATATTGATATTTTACTGATTTAAGTTCTTCATTAGCCTGAACGATCTTCTTTTTGAGAGATTCCTTATACTTTACAACCTCGGTCATCAAAGTCTTATCACCAGTTGCAATTATCTGTGCAGCAAGGATGCCTGCATTCTGAGCAGCATTTACACCAACTGTAGCAACCGGTATCCCGGGAGGCATCTGGAGAATGGAAAAAATTGAATCCAGTCCTTCGAGAGAGGCTTTAATTGGCACTCCTATAACAGGGAGAGGTGTCATCGCGGCTATAACACCCGGAAGATGCGCAGCCATTCCTGCTGCAGCTATAATAACTTTTATTCCTCGTGCTTCAGCATTTTTAGCAAATTTTTCAACCTCATCGGGCGTACGGTGCGCCGAAAGAGCATTCATTTCAAAAGGTATCCTGAAATTATTTAATATCTCTGCGGCTTTTTCCATAACAGGCAGGTCAGATGTACTTCCCATTATGATGCTGACGATCGGTTCCATTTAAAATAAATTAATTTAACTTGCTGAGAAGGACAAAAATAAGGTATTATTTTCATATTTTCGCACCGGCAAACGGTTCAAATCTGGGGTTCATGAAAGAAATTAACATTCTTGATAAAAAGTTCAGGGAATTTTTGACGGAAGAGGTTATCCGGCAGAGGATTGAAGAACTGGCCCGACAGTTAAATACCGATCTGTCAGGGAAAGATGTGGTCTTTCTCGGTATTCTGAACGGAGCATTCCTGTTTGCTGCAGATCTTTTCCGACTAATCCGGTTACAGGCAAGGATTTCATTTGTGAAACTTGCCTCATACGAAGGGACGAGCTCCTCGGGTTCAATCAAAGAGCTTATCGGCTGGAATGAAGATATCAAAAACAAAACGATTGTTGTTGTCGAAGATATCGTGGATACCGGTAATACTTTGGAACGTATTGTTGATGAGCTTGTAATTAGAAAAGCTTCTGAGATAAAGATTGCAGCCTTGCTCCATAAGCCAACGGCCTATACAAAGGAGATCCCCCTTGATTATGTTGGTTTCGAAATACCTGATAATTTTGTGGTTGGATACGGACTTGATTACGATGGTTTCGGAAGAAATCTGCCATCAGTTTATACTTTAATACATTAGGGTCAGAAGACAAAAGACAGAAGTCGGAAGTAAATTAATCTTCGGACTTCGGACTTCCAGCTTCCGACTTTTAAGCAACAAATATTACATAACTTTAAATTTTTCTTATGGTAAATTTTTTGATTTTTGGCCCTCCCGGATCCGGTAAGGGAACACAGTCGGTCAGGCTGGCCGGGAAATTTAATCTGCTTCATCTTTCAACAGGCGATATGCTGCGGGCCGAGATTGCAGCTGGTACCGACCTTGGCAAAAAGATGAGCCTTATTATGTCGAAGGGTGAATTGGTCCCTGATGAAGTTGTGATTGAAATGATTGCTCATAAAATAGATAATAGCAAAGGGATAGCCGGATTTCTTTTTGACGGATTTCCGCGAACCGTTACTCAAACAGTTTCTCTTGAAAAAATGCTGAATGACAGGAGAATGAAGATCGATCAGATGCTGGTTCTTGATGTCGATCATGATGAACTGGTTAAGAGATTGGTAGCCAGAGCTGAGCTTTCAGGAAGACCCGATGATAAAGACCCTGCAGTTATTGAAAACAGAATTGATGTCTATAGAGAGAAAACAGAACCGATAATAAATTACTGCGCGCAGAAAGGATTATATCAGCCTGTAAATGGCATGGGTACAATAGACGATATATTTAAAAGGCTTTCTGATTATATGAAGAAGTTTGTTTAGCCCCATGTCCCTTTTGACCCCCTAAATCCCCCCAAGGGGGGACTTTGAAATCCTTCTCTGTTTATAGCCCCCCCTTGGGGGGTTGGGGGGTAGAAAAATGGGAAAGGGCTATAATTATTTTATTAAAATTGATTTAATATCATTTAATTATAGTTTTGAAAAATAAATATATATGTCCGGATCAAACTTTGTCGATTATGTAAAGATATATTGCCGCTCGGGCAACGGAGGCGCCGGATCAGCTCATTTCCGCAGGGAAAAATTTGAGCCCAAAGGCGGACCTGATGGAGGCGATGGTGGAAGGGGAGGACACATAATACTGAAAGGCAATGATCAGATGTGGACTCTTCTGCACTTAAAATTTCAGCGTCATATATTTGCCGAAAATGGAGTAGGAGGCAGCAGGCAGCAGTCAACAGGAGCCGAAGGGAATGATATTGTCGTTCAGGTTCCTCTTGGTACCATAGCGAAAAAAAGTGAAACAGGCGAACAGATATTTGAGATAACAAAGAATGGCGAAGAAAAGATCCTCGCAAAGGGAGGAAGAGGAGGTCAGGGAAATGTCCACTTCAAATCCGCAACAAATCAAACACCGAGATTTGCTCAACCAGGCGAACCCGGAATTGAACAGGAATTTGTACTGGAGCTTAAAATTCTTGCTGATGTCGGCCTCGTAGGATTTCCGAACGCCGGTAAATCAACTCTTCTTTCAGTAGTTTCTGCTGCCAGACCAAAAATTGCCGATTATCCTTTTACCACACTTGTCCCAAACCTCGGAATTGTCAGTTACAGAGACGATAAATCATTTGTGATGGCAGATATTCCTGGAATTATTGAGGGAGCCCATGAAGGTAAAGGTTTAGGGATAAGGTTTTTAAGACACATAGAAAGAAATTCCATGCTTCTTTTCATGGTACCAGCCGACAGCAAGAACATCAGAGAGGAATATGAAATCCTTCTTAATGAGTTAAAAATGTATAACCCTGAACTGCTCGATAAGAAGAGGGTTCTCGCTATTTCAAAAACAGATATGCTGGATGAAGAACTCATTAAGGAGATAAGAAACGATCTTCCGGATATTCCCAGGGTCTTTATCTCATCTTTGACCGGTAAGGGAATAGTAACATTGAAGGATATGATTTGGAAAGTATTAACTTCGACTGATAGGTAAATGTTTGAACGACTTGACCAGCAGCTCTTTTTGTTTATTAATTCATTAAATTCACCATTTTTCGACCAGGTGATGCATACACTCAGCGGGAAATTGATCTGGGTTCCGCTTTATCTGGCAATACTTGTTTTTCTTGGAATTAAATACAAAAGAAAATTCCTCATTATCATAATATTTATAATACTGGCAGCCACTCTGGCTGATCAGTCTTCTGTTATTGTCAAAAACCTTGTTCATCGTTTGCGCCCCTGCCATGAACCATCCATTATGAGCATCGTTCATCTTGTAAACGGTGATTGCGGAGGAGTTTACGGTTTTGTTTCGTCTCATGCTACAAACACTTTTGATGTCGCTCTTCTCAGTCTATCGTTCATCAAAAAAAGATGGTACACTATAAGTATTATTTTGTGGGCAAGTATTATATGCTATAGCAGGGTATACCTCGGCGTACACTATCCGGGTGATGTGTTGTGCGGTGCTATTCTCGGTTCTTTTATCGGCTGGGGTATCTATAGCTTATATGTTATCACAGATAAGAGGATACTAATAAATAAGCCATATTTTAATCAGACTCCGAATTATCACCCGGCGCCATAAGTATTGCCCCGCTTCCCAGCTAAAGGGGGGTAAATATCGGTTTTTAAGTAAAATATTCTTTATTTACGAGTATTAGTCCCGCATTGCGGGATTGGGGGGTGTAGTTAGGGACAAAAGTAAAGAGTGAAGATTAATTAAATTGAAGTTTAATGTTTTGCATAAACCTTGATACAAACGATCCATACTTCAATCTTGCAGTTGAAGAATCACTTCTTAAAAAAAGCAAAGAAGAATATTTTATCCTTGGAATTAACTGGCCCTGTGTTATTATCGGGAAGCACCAGTCGGCCTTTATGGAGATAAATGCAAAATTTGTAAATACAAACAGAATCCCGGTGATTAGAAGAATTTCAGGAGGAGGAACCGTATTTCATGATTATGGAAACCTGAATTTCAGTTTTATCAAAAACAGTGAAAGTGGAAAACAGGTCGACTTCATAAAGTACACTCAACCTGTTATTGATTTTTTAAAATCCATGGGAGTTGAAGCGAGGTTTGAAGGGAAAAATGATCTGAAAGTTGATGGATTAAAGATATCGGGGAATGCTGAACATGTTCATGGCAACAGGGTCCTTCATCATGGGACCCTTCTCTTCAGTGTATCACTTGAAATGCTTCGGAATTCTCTCCGGAAAGACACATCTTCTTACACTTCAAAAGCTGTTGTCTCTAATCCGTCGTCTGTAATAAATCTGAGTGAGAAATTGACCTGCTTCCGGAATATTGATGAATTCAAATCAGAAATGATGAATTTTTTCCTGAAGAATTTTTCTGAGAATTTCCCTTACACTCTTAATAAGGAAGAAATACAACAAGCTCTCCATTTGGCTGATTCAAAATTCAGAACATGGGAGTGGAACTGGGCCTATGGACCTCAGTACACCTTTAAAAGAAGTTTTGATATAGGCAATAGAGAGCATTCCTGTGTTATGTTAATAAAAGACGGGATTATCTGCGAGTGTGCAATAGCAGGAGGCAGTCAGATAAAAATAGCTGCAAAGAAAATAATCGGTTGCAGGCATATGTTCGATGATTTATCAGACGCTTTCAGGATTGAAAATATTTTTTTGACAGAAGAAGAGATCTATAATTTCTTTTAATTTGCTATTTTGCTCGTGAAGCTTATTTAACACGTCTCAGTGGTTCTCTGTGCTTCTTAGTGTCACTCTGTGTCAGTTCTTAAATTTTTGTTACACAGAAACACACAGAGTCCCGATAGTTATCGGGATCACAGAGGTTCACAAAGGTGAAAAAGACAATAAATGGATATCATTAAGTCATTAATCGTTTGGTTCATAGGTATTTGCTGTGTCGTAGTGACATTTCCTATAAATCTGATAGTCTGGTTATTGTCTTTGCTATTTGATAGAAAAAGGGTGATTATACACTGGTTTCTGATGTATGAAAGCCTGTTTCTTTCGTATTTAATGCCAATCTGGACAATCCACATTGAAGGCAGGGAGAAAGCAGAGAAGAAAATAACTTATGTGATCATTTCTAACCATCAGTCAATGCTTGATATATTACTTATAAACTGCCTCAGGTACAAATTCAAGTGGATATCGAAAATAGAAAATTTTAATGTTCCTGTAATCGGATGGTATCTTAGAATGGCCCGGTATATCACTGTGGATCGTGGAAATGAGGAGAGTAAACTTGAAATGCTTGAAAAATCATCGGATTGTCTTAAGGAAGGGATGTCAATTATGATATTTCCTGAGGGAACCCGGTCATTGAACAACGAAATAGGATTTTTCAAGAGAGGAGCTTTTCAGCTCGCTCTTCAGGCAAACGTTCCAATCCTGCCTGTTCTGATAGACGGGACAGGAGGGATTCTTCCAAAGCATGGACTGATTTTCAGGAGCGGATACCAGATAAAGATAAATATTCTTGATCCGGTTAATCCTGATGATTTTTCTATCAGTGATCCGGATAATCTCGCATTGCAACTAAATGAAATTATGACAACAAGATTAAATGAAATAAGGGCCCAAAACAATCACAGGTGACACACAATATATCATATCGCAGAATACTGAGCAGAATGGGTTATTATAACTACCAGAACGGACTTATAATTCACCATGTAAACCAGAAAGGCGGATGGGAAGGTCACCAGGAGCATTGCAGAAATCTTATTGAGCAAGCATTGAAATTATATAAACCTGAAAAGATAACTGTTCTGGGCAGCGGTTGGTTGCTTGAACTTCCTCTTGCTGAAATGATTGGACAATCAAAAAAAGTTTGTCTTATAGATATTATTCATCCTCCTGATGTTATAAGCCAGGTCGGAAGTTACAGGAATGTTGAATTAATTGAACAGGATGTCACCGGTGGATTAATTGAAGAGGTCTGGCAAAAGACCAGTAAATACTCTTATTTTAATAAGATGAGATCACTTGAGGATATCATTGTGCCCGAATTCAATTGTGACGGTGATCCGGGAATGGTTATTTCGCTTAATATTCTCACCCAGCTCGAATCGCTCCTGATAAGTTATATAACAAAGAAGTCTAGAATTAAGGAAGAAGATATTGACCTTTTCAGAAGTGAAATACAGAAGAAACATATAGATTTTCTCAGGAAGCACATTTCAGTTCTAATTACAGATTTTGCTGAGGTAATCACTAACAGGACGGGAGGCGTCAGAAACATTCCAACTCTGTTAACAGATCTTCCGGTAAGTCAGTTCAGAGAAGAATGGACATGGGATTTTGACCATACTGGAGCGGATCTTTATAACAGCCGAACCAAATTCAATATTGTCGGCCTAATAACCTGAAGAAATGGATAAAAGCCTACTAAGAGAAAAATACCTTGGCACTGCAATATTCTACAGGACCCTGGAAAAGAGGGAAGATCGACTCGTTCTGATTCTCTCGTTTCTAAGATTTGTCGTATTTATAGGAGGGTTCATAGTTGTCTGGATCGGGTTTACAAAAAGTGTTATAGTAGGCATCTTACTATTTCTCTTATGTACAATATTGTTTCTATGCCTGGTAAAACTATTTTCAAACCATTCGACCAGGAGAGAATTCATGGCCAATCTTACTCTTATAAATCAAAATGAAGTAGCTGCCATCTCAGGCAATTTTTCTGCTTTTGATGACGGCAATTCATATACTGATATAAGGCATGATTTCTCTTTCGATATAGATCTTTTTGGCTCCGCCTCGCTGTTTCAATACCTGAACAGGACCGTAACAGGTTATGGGAGGGACATTCTAGCAAGCTGGCTTTCAGATTCTTTCAGCCTTTCAAAGGAATTAGTACCACGTCAGGAAGCTATAAAAGAACTTGCTTCAAAAGATAAATGGAGGCATGAATTTATAGCAACCGGAATGAAAATACCTCTTGAAAAGGGTGAAATATCTGGTTTGCTAAGATGGATTGAAGAGCGGCCATTAACTGTTTCTTCATCATTAAAAAAACTTCTGATTTTTGTCCTTCCGGCATCCGCATGTGCTTCTCTTCTGCTTATGATAGCCGCCATCTTACCATATCAGATCTTCGTACTTATCTTTCTGATCAATCTCTTTTTTATAGCAGCCGGGCTGAAAAAAATCAATGAGATCCATAATGCCCTGACAAAGAAGTATAATTTTCTGACTTCGATAAAGGGACTGCTTTTGACCTTTGAGAATGAGATATTTGTTTCTCCTGTTTTAAACAATATTAAATCAAATACTTCAGGGGAAAGATCCTCTGCATCTGACTCAATAAGAGAGCTGGGAAGACTTATCCGGTCTTTTGATAGCAGGAGTAATATGCTGGTCGGATTTGTACTGAATGGATTATTTCTGTGGGATTATCAAAGTGTTTACAGGCTTGAGAAATGGAAATCTAAATACCAGACTTTGTTTCCCCTCTGGCTCGATATGGTGGGGCAGGTTGATGCTTATATCAGCCTTGGAAATTATGCATACAATAATCCTGACTTTTCTTTCCCGATCAAATCTGATAATCTCATTGTATTTTCAGCGAAGAAACTTGGGCATCAACTTATTGATGAAAACAAAAGAGTTTGCAACGATTTTATTCTGGGAAAAAGGGGAACAGTCTGCATTATTTCAGGTGCAAACATGGCAGGTAAAAGCACTTTCCTTCGCACAGTGGCAGTAAACTATATTCTTGCAATGGCAGGCGCGCCTGTCTGTGCGTCGGAAATGAGTTTCATTCCGCAAAGGCTATTTACAAGTATGCGAACCCTTGACTCTCTTTCTGAAAATGAATCATATTTCTATGCGGAGCTCAAAAGGCTTGGTATGCTGAAGCATCGAATTGAAGAAGGAGACCCTGTGTTTTTTATTCTCGACGAAATCCTTAAGGGTACAAATTCGGCTGATAAAAGCACCGGATCAAAACTATTTCTTCAGAGGATAATTCAAAATGAGGGAACAGGCCTGATAGCAACTCATGATACATCGCTTGGGAATCTGGAGTCGGATTATCCCGGAACGATAGTCAACAAATGCTTTGAAATTGAAATCGACGGAGAGAATATAAGATTTGATTATAAACTTCAGGATGGGATCACACAAAAGATGAATGCTGTGTTTCTGATGAAGCAAATGGGAATATTGGATTGAAACAGGCTTTTATTATTCATGAAGTTATTTTAAGTAATAATATTGTATAAAATCCGAAATAAATATTGTCGGAGCTGAATATTTGTTAGTTTCAAAGTTTTAAAACTCAATTATTATAAGACATTTTATATAGGTTCTCCAGCAGATTAAAACGATGAGATTTTATGAATAATATCAAATTTGAAGATAATTCAGGCAAAATAGAGTTAAAGAGAGAACTGGGTCTCGCTGCAGCCGTAGCTATAGTAGTCGGCAATTGTATCGGTTCCGGTATCTTTACCTCTGCCGCCTCTTTGGCTGCAGCATCAAATCCCAAAACAGCAATAATTGCCTGGATAATAACATCGGCAGGGTCTTTGCTTATCGCATTAAGTTTTGCCAGTCTTGGGACAGCGATGCCAAGAACCGGGGGTCCCATCGTTTATACCAGGGCTGCCTTTGGCGATTTCGCCGGGTTCCTGATCGCCTGGACATACTGGATAGGCGCCTGGGTTGGAAATGCTGCGATAATTACTGCATTCATGCTCTATTTTACCTATTTTTTCCCTGTGACAACCACCCCAATATTAGCTTTCTTAATCACCTCGGGTATATTATGGTTTTTTACAATTATAAACATTCTGGGCGTTAAAGGTGCAGGGATAGTCAGCATTGTAACTACCATTCTGAAAGTGGGTGCCCTGGTGGTATTTGTAATCATAGCCGCTATGCATTTTAACCCTGATATGCTTGGGACCGTATCAAGTGCAAAGGTTTCAGGTATGGGTACATTGCCGGCTGCCATTGCTATTGCTCTCTGGGCCTTCGTGGGAATCGAAAGTGCGACGGTTCCGGCCGGTGAGATTAAGAACCCCGGAAAAAATATCAGAAAAAGTACAATTTACGGGACATTAATCGCAGCTGCAGTCTACATAATTGTTTCAATAGTGGGTATGGGAGTCCTGGATCAGTCCACCCTGGCCATTTCGAACGCGCCACTTGCTGATATAATTAACAAAGCTACCGGTGGAACATGGGGTGGAGATTTTATAGCGCTGGGAGCTATAGTATCCACTCTTGGCGCATCGTCAGGCTGGATATTAACCACTGCCAGGAGCGCATTTGGCGCTTCGCAGGATAAGCTTTTTCCGGCAATGTTCGCGAAAATACATCCAAAATATCTTACGCCGGTTACCTCTCTTATTATAAGCGCTCTTGCTGCTAACGTCCTGCTGGTTCTCAACTACATGGGTACTTTAAGCAGCGCCTTTAATTTTATGTTGCTTCTTGCTACTCTGGCATTTTTGCCTGCTTATGCTTTTTCCGCTGCAGCGGATATTGTCCTGCTGAAGAACCATTCATCAGATTTTAATCTTTTTAGCTTCCTGAAAAATTCCTTATTTGCGTTGCTTGCTTTTGGATATTCGATATATGCAATTTATGGAACAGGAGCAAAGGTGGTAATGTATGGTTTTATACTTATGCTGACAGGTATCCCGGTCTATTTGTTCATGATGCTTCAGAATAATAAAAATGATAAAGGGGTGGATAAATTAAGACAGGATGCAGGAGTGGATTAAGCTGGAATAAAATTAAAGGGTAACGCCATATTAGTGGCTAATTTTTTAAGAATTAGAAAAGTGTGGGAGTAGTCTTTTATCAACATTTTTAATGAAATCGTAATCACCATTTAATCAGCTAAATATTTTAGATTTAGATTGATTACAACTTTTCCTTATTTAAATTTCATACCCATTGTTGAAAAATTGGCAAAAAACGACAGTTCTAATTAGTTATATTTGCCCAAAATTTCTGCAAAATGTCAGTTGGGTATTCAGAAGAGCATATAAAAACGCTTGAGTGGAGAGAACATATCCGCCTGAGGCCAGGTATGTATATCGGGAAACTAGGGGATGGATCTTCTCAGGATGATGGGGTTTATGTCCTTCTCAAAGAGGTAATGGATAATTCCCTCGATGAATACATGATGGGATATGGGAAGAAAATTGATGTCTCTATCAACGGCAAAGAGGTCAGGGTCCGCGATTATGGACGGGGTATTCCTCTGGGCAAGGTACTTGATGCCGTTTCCAAAATGAATACCGGGGCAAAATATGATTCAAAGGCATTCAAAAAATCAGTGGGGCTTAACGGTGTCGGAGTAAAAGCAGTAAATGCTTTGTCGAGCAAATTTGTGATAAGGTCCATACGCGAAGGACAGGTCAAAGTAATTGAATTTGAGCACGGAAGAACGGTAAAAGACTATCCACTGGAAAATACAGCCGAGGAGAACGGAGTTGAGGTTATATTCGAACCCGATGAAGACATGTTCGGCAACTACTTTTTCATTTCGGAATATGTAGATACAATGTTGAAAAACAATGTATATCTGAATTCCGGACTGGTGATCAACTTTAACGGGAATAAGTTCATTTCACGTAACGGATTGGTTGATTTGCTTAATGAGAATATGAACAAGGAAGGTCTATATCCAATCGTTCACCTTACTGGTGAAGATATTGAGATAGCATTCACTCACGGACTTCAATATGGAGAAGATTATTATAGCTTCGTCAATGGTCAGAATACGACGCAAGGCGGCGCACATCTCATAGCTTTCAGGGAAGCAATAGTGAAAACTATCAGGGATTTCTATAAAAAGGATTATGACCCGTCAGACATACGCTCATCAATAATTGCAGCCATAAGCATAAAAGTTGAAGAGCCAATCTTTGAATCCCAGACCAAGACAAAACTGGGATCAAAAGATATGGGACCTGAAGGACCATCCGTTAGAAATTTTATAAGTGAGTTCATAAAGAAACAGCTTGACGATTTTCTTCATAGAAACCCCGAAACTGCTCGTACTATTCTAAAAAAGATTCAGGATTCGGAGAAAGAGAGAAAAGCTATATCGTCCATTCAGAAACTTGCCCGTGACAGGGCGAAAAAGGTGAGTCTTCATAATAAAAAACTAAGAGACTGTCGCATCCATTATAATTCCAACGATTCGAACAAGCTTGATTCTACCCTTTTCATAACTGAGGGCGACTCTGCAAGCGGTTCCATAACAAAATCGAGGAATGTGGAAACACAGGCTGTCTTCAGTCTCCGTGGCAAACCACTTAACTGCTTTGGACTCACCAAGAAAATTGTATATGAGAATGAGGAGTTTAACCTTCTTCAGTCCGCTCTGAATATTGAAGACGGCATAGAAAACCTGAGATACAATAATGTTGTTGTTGCGACAGATGCCGACGTTGATGGAATGCATATCAGATTGCTTCTGCTTACATTTTTCCTACAGTTCTTTCCCGATCTGGTAAGAAAAGGGCATGTTTTTATTCTTCAGACTCCCTTATTCAGGGTAAGGAATAAAAAAGAGACGAGGTATTGCTACTCCCCCGAAGAAAAAGCGAAGGCTATTGCAGCGCTTGGACCAAATCCAGAAATGACCCGTTTTAAAGGACTAGGAGAGATATCCCCCGATGAATTCAAACACTTCATTGGAAAGGATATGAGACTTGAGCCGGTTAGAATGAAAAAAAATGACTCCGTAAACGGCTTCCTGGAATTCTTTATGGGTAAAAATACACCCGACAGACAGGATTTTATTATTGATAATCTGAGAATTGAGGAAGATATGGTTGAGGAGGAAAAACCATTGAACTAGTTTAAGGAATTGCTGATTTATTTATGGAAGAAGAAGAACTTGATATTATCAACACTAAAGGCAACACTCCAGGGCCAACAGGACCTGCTGCTCTTCATTCCGTAACAGCACTCTCTGGCATGTATCAGGACTGGTTCCTTGATTATGCATCTTATGTAATTCTTGAAAGGGCTGTGCCTCACCTTCATGACGGACTGAAACCTGTACAGCGCCGTATTCTCCATTCAATGAAGAGAATGGATGATGGTCGTTACAATAAGGTAGCCAATATTATCGGACATACAATGCAGTTCCACCCTCATGGGGATGCATCAATTGGTGATGCGCTGGTTCAGCTTGGACAGAAAGAACTTCTTGTGGATATGCAGGGTAACTGGGGTAACCTTCTCACTGGTGACGGTGCTGCAGCCCCCAGGTATATCGAATCAAGGCTTTCAAAATTTGCACTTGAGGTTGTATTTAATCCTAAAACAACAGAATGGAAGCTCTCTTATGATGGCCGAAACAAGGAACCTGTCACTCTTCCTGTGAAGTTTCCGTTGCTTCTGGCTCAGGGTGGCGAAGGAATTGCAGTCGGGCTTGCATCAAAAATACTGCCTCATAATTTCAATGAGCTGATTGATGCTTCTATTGATTACCTTCAGGGAAATGATTTCGTTATTTATCCCGATTTTCCTACAGGAGGATTGGTTGATGTTTCAAAGTATAACGACGGCCAGAGAGGAGGTGCAATAAAGGTAAGGGCGAAGATTGAAAAAGTCGATAAAAAGGAACTCATAATAACCGAAATACCTTACGGAAAAACTACCACTTCACTGATTGAATCCATTATAAAAGCGAACGAAAAGGGTAAAATCAAGATCAGGAAAATAGATGATAATACATCGGCAAATGTTGAAATTGTTATTCATTTACTTCCCGGAGTATCTCCTGATATGACAATCGATGCTCTTTATGCACTTACCGATTGTGAATATTCAATTTCCCCAAATACCTGTGTTATTGTCGATGATAAACCCTCGTTCATGGGAGTCAGTACCATTTTGAAGCATTCTGCTGACAGAACGGTAGAACTTCTTAAAAGTGAACTGGAGATCAGGCTTGGCGAACTCAATGAAGACTGGCATATGTCGTCTCTTGAGAAAATTTTCATTGAGAAGCGAATTTATCGTGATATTGAAGAGAGTGAGACGTGGGAAGCTGTAATAGAAGCAATTGATAAGGGTCTTGATCCGTTCAAGAAACTTTTATACAGGGAAGTAACAAGGGAGGATATTATCCAGCTTACGGAAATAAAGATTAAACGGATCTCGAAGTTCGATGTAAAAAAAGCTGATGAACATATAAAAGGAATTGAAACTGAGATAGAAGAAGTTAAAAATCATCTTAAAAATATCATTCCTTTCGCCATAAACTATTTCAGACAAATAAAGAAAAAGTACGGTAAAGGAAGGGAAAGGAAAACAGAGCTGAGAAGTTTTGATACGATTGAAGCCACTAAGGTGGTTGCCAATAATGCAAAACTCTATGTAAATTATAAGGAAGGATTTATTGGAACCGGTCTTAAAAAAGATGAATTCATCTGCGATTGCTCAGATATCGATGATGTTATTGTTATCAGAAAAGATGGTGTGTATCTCATTACCAAGGTAGCAGAGAAGGTTTTTGTGGGGAATGATATTCTTTATGCACAGATCTTCCTAAAAAATGATGAGCGCACTATTTACAACATTGTATATCAGGATGGGAAAGATGGACCATTGCTGGCAAAACGGTGTGCTATTTCGGGGCTGACACGTGATAAGGAATACAACCTGACAAGAGGCAAACAAGGCTCAAAAATTGTTTACCTGAGCGTAAACCCGAATGGTGAGGCAGAAGTGATCAATGTACATAATAAACCAAAGGCACGACTTAAAAAACTCATGTTCGAATTCGATTTCGGACAGATGAACATTAAAGGTAAATCATCTATGGGTAACATTCTTACCAAGAATGCAGTTCATAAAATAAGTCTTAAAGAGAAAGGACTGTCAACCCTCGGAGGAAGAAAAATATGGTTTGACGATGCGGTTTTCAGACTTAATGTTGATAGCAGAGGAACATTTCTTGGGGAATTCAGTGCTGACGACAAAATTCTTGTGATTACAAAAAATGGTTATTTCCGAATCACAGGATTTGATCTTTCAAATCATTTTGAAGATAATATACTTATAATTGAGAAGTGGAGACCAGGAAAGGTCTATTCAGCAGTTTACTGGGATGCCGAGCAGAAATTTTATTATGTAAAAAGGTTCACAATTGAAGAATCTGAGAAACCACAATGCTTCATCAATGAACATCCGGAATCTAAACTTTACAGTCTTACCGAAGTAGAATATCCGCGTTTTGAAATATCGTTTGGCGGAAAGCATAAAGACAGGGATAACGAGATAATTGAAGTTGCCGAATTTATTGGAGTAAAGAGCTTTAAAGCCAAAGGAAAGAGACTGACCAGCTTTATGGTGGACAACATCCAGGAAATTGAACCTGTCATTAAAAAAGAGGTAGAAATACCTCAGGAAGAAAAGACAGAAGATGAAGATTCTGCTACGCCTCCTCCTGGCCATGACGATCCTGCACAGATGAAGCTTGAGTTATGATAGCCGGAAACCATATTGTTTATATAATTGGTTTCATGGGAAGCGGCAAATCAACAGCCGGAAGAAAACTGGCATCCCTTCTTGGCTGGTCATTTATCGATCTCGATAAACGGATAGAAGAACATACTTCAAAAACTATTCCGGAAATCTTCTCACAAAAGGGAGAAGACTATTTCCGTAGTATCGAAGCCCAGCTTCTCAGAGACCTGATGTCTTGCACAAACACGGTAATATCGACAGGAGGAGGAACACCATGCCACGGAGATAACATAGATTTTATGAATGAAAACGGACTTACAATATATCTTAAACTGACTCCGGCAGAATTGAATAGTCGTCTTTCTCAATCTAACGGAGAAAGGCCTCTGATAAAAGATTTGGAGAAGGGTAACCTTCTCTCTTTTATTGACGAAAAACTATCGATTCGTGAAAAGTGCTATAAGAAGGCCGACATAACCCTGGTGGGAATTGATCTTGATATCAAAATGTTACTGTCACTTGTTAAATCAAGGCTGAATCTCTGATTCTGATCATTTGCATTTTTATGACTTTTTAGAGTGTATCCGTAAATTATATTTGTTACTTTAGTATGCAATAATATGCAACGGAGCAATTATGAGAGATAAGTTATACACTCTTCTTGGTACTGAGCCGGGAGAGGAGTCAATGGTATCAATGCTTCTGGCACAATCGGTCTTTCTGGGAATTTTTATTGGAGCATTTGATATTGCTGCACATTCCCTGTTGCTCTCGACTTTTGATGAAAAAATGATGGCACGGGGATACATTGTATCCGGTTTTGCTAGCATTCTCCTGATAAGCCTGTATTCCAGGATTATACCCAGGTGGCATTTCAGAAATATTTCATTAATCAGCCTTATAATTGTTTTTGTACTGACTTTTTTTATTTGGTCCGCACTGATCATTTCACACTCAAAATTGATAATATTCACTGTGTTCGTAATGTTTGGACCTCTGAATTTTGTGGCACTTATCTGTTTCAGGGGAACAGGAGAACGGCTATTTAAAAGCAAACAAGGAATCAGATTATTGGCTTTTGCCGATACCGGAGTGATTATTGGCATATTGATTATTTCTTTTGCCATTCCGATAATATTGTTATTTAAATTCTATACGGTTACTCTTTTTCTATTGAGTGCATTTTCAGTGCTTATTGCTGCAATCATCCAGTCCATGTTCGGAACCCATTATCGTCTTAATGCCACTGAAGGTGAAACATTTACTGAAAAACCTAAAAAGATTAAGAATGTTTTTGTTGTTTTAGGGAAAGATCATTATGTCAGAACTCTTGCAATTTATTCAGGTCTTTCTGTTCTGGCAGCATTTTTTATTCAGTATCTGTTTATGGCAAGTACAAGACTGCAATATCCTGTGGCTGAAGATATGGCAGGTTTTCTGGGTTTTTTTACCGGCAGCACGATGATCTTCACACTGTTGATAAAACTGTTTGTCTTTCCGTACATTTTTAATAACTATGGACTCCGTACATGTTTACTGTCTTTGCCGGTACTTATTGCCATTTTCACTGCTTTTATAATACCGGTAGGGTTGCTTCTGGGTTACAGTCCTGTTTCGGTCAGCGGATTTATAATATTCTTCGTTCTGATTGCATTCAGCAGGCTTATTTCAAAATCACTTAAAGACTCGGTTGAATTACAATCATTAAAGGTAATTTACCATTCCACTAATAAAAGCATAGCATCCCTGACAAAATCTGTAATGACCGGATATGTAAATGAAACAGCGTTTTTCTTTTCCGGGCTCATTCTGACAGGAGTGGGTCTTATCAGCTTTTTTAAGATCATTCACTTTTCAATGTTCCTGTTTATCATTGTCATAATCTGGCTCCTTGTAACTCTCAGGTTATACAAGGAGTACAGAAGATCCATTCTAAAAGCGATGGAATTAAATGTCACTGAAGGATTCGGAATTGGTTTTTCGAATAATCAGGATATTTTAAAGAACAGATTTTCCTCCTATTTAAGTTTCAGGTCAGATTATTTTAGTCTTATAACCGGCAAATTATCGGCATTTGACAATATAAGGAATAACCGGTATTTTGAAGGAATTATGGGATATGCATTCTCTAAAAAGGATCTAAACCTCTTACCGGTTCTGAAAAAAATTGCAAATAATACCGACATAGATGAAGGAATAAGGCATCGTGCAGCCGAAGTAGCCGAGCTTCTGCAAAAGGATTTCGCTTATATCAAATCTGAGGAAGGGAATATGAGCAGAGCAATAAAGATCCTTTCAGGATCAAGAATGCCCCAGACAACGGAGATTCTCAGGCTTTTACGCGACAACCCGGTTGAATCGAGGAGAGTTGCAATTTATATGATAGGTAAATTCAGGTTAACGGACTTATTATCAGAAGTATGTGGATGCCTGCCCAACCCGGAGCTTGCTAAGGATGCTTATGAAGTACTAAAGAGCTTTGGCTCTGATGCAACAGACGAATTGATCAGGTTTTATTTAGTCACTTCAGGAAATGCAAGGGTTAGCAGAACGATCCTGCATCTGTTAGGAAATATCTGCAGTCAAGAAACGGTTGGATTCCTGTTCTCGCGCCTCTGGTCAAATTCAAGACAACTCAGGGAGATTGCAGTTAAAAGGCTTATTGATTGTAAGTTCAAACCATCTGAAGAGGAGAAACAGCGTCTCGATAATCTGATCTCGGAAGTTATAGACTCTGTCGCCTGGAATTTATCTGCAAAAATTGCTCTTGAAAGAGATAATGATTATTTCCTGCTGGATAAAATAAATCAGGAGATTGAAAGATGGAGGGAGTTTCTTTTTAATATTCTTTCTGTCACTTATAATTCCGGACCTGTTTCCATGGTCAGGGAAAATGTTGCCGCCGGAACCTTTGAAAGCAGAGCGTATGCACACGAAATAATTGCTGTTTTAGTTTCTAATTCTGTAAAAACAAAATTGATTTCTTTGCTTGATATTATTGCAGATGAAGATAAAATAGTGAATCTGCCTAAAATTTATCCTATTGAAATTAAGCAACATACAAAACTTCTGGAAGATTTAATCAACTGCGATTATAACCTGATAAGTATATGGACCAAAGCCTGCATACTCAGGAGCATTGCAAAGATTGATGGTAAAGATATGGCCGAATCGGTAACCGCACTTCTTTTCAGTCCTGAAGAAATTATCCGGGAAGAGTCTGCGAGCCTTATCGCCCGATCTGACACTGATATCTATTTATCAGCATCCCGGAGAATTCCTGATTCAGTCAAAACCCGGCTGGATATGATCATTAATGGAACAAAGGACGGAAAAGAGTATATTTTTGAAAAGATGCAATTCCTTGCAGATAAAATCGGAGTAATTGTTGATGATGAATTTCTACCAATGGCAGGCGAAATGGAGTTTATTAAAAACTTAGGCAGGGGATCATTTTCATCATCGGAAGGATATATTATATGGCCAATAAACGATAAAAAAGGGAATAGAGATGTTCATGTTATTAACAGTGGGGATATTGACAGACTGATATGGAAATACCAGAATGATAGAATTCTTTCATTTTACGTTCTGCCTCTGAATGCGATAGAAGAGTATCTTTTTCAATTCCCGGATAAATCATTTGAGGTTTTGAAGTACATAGATATTAATGAAGGATGAGGGGCACAGGAACGGACAATGCATAAATTAGCCAAATGAATAAATGAAAATATAAATGGACGAAAAAAATTTCAATCCCTTTCCCGGTCTGAGGCCTTTTGCTGTTGAGGACAGCAATCTGTTCTTCGGGAGGGAAACAGAGTGTGATGAGGTTATCTTAAAATTGCTGAAAAACAGGTACATCACTGTTATTGGCCCTTCGGGGTCCGGCAAATCATCACTGGTAAATGGTGGTATCCTGCCTAAAATCTCTAAATTGAAAATCGCCGAATCATCAAACTGGAAAATCATTTCCATTAAGCCGGGAAATGAGGCGTTTGGCAATCTGGCTGATGCATTGTCAAAAACTATTACAAATTCAGGACAGAAAACGTCTGAAAGAGAAATTATTCTTTCAGAACTTCTGAATAACTCAGGCGGATTTGCTGATGTGGCAGAAAAACACCTGAAAAGTAACGATGACAATGTGCTTCTGGTGCTAGATCAGTTTGAAGAACTGTTCAGATACAATTGTCCCGGAATACCAGGAGATTCTGAGACTACAGCAGAAAAATTCGTTGATTTTATTTTGAAATCCTTCATAAAGCCTGACCAAAAAGCATTTGCAATTATAGCAATGAGGTCGGAATATCTGGGAGAATGTTCGCATCACAAAGGTCTCACGGGGTTCATCAATAACAGTAATTATCTCGTTCCAGGCATGGGAACAGAAAATTTATGGGAAGCAATAGTGAAACCTGTAATTTATGCAGGTGCGCAGATTGACACTGAACTTGTTGAATCGCTTATTGATGACCTCAGAGGCCATGGTGATCAGCTTCCTGTGCTGCAGCATGCAATGATGAGAACATGGACACGCTGGAAGAAACTTAATGAGATAGACAGGCCAATAAACAAAGCCGACTATGAATCAGCAGGCACAATTAGTAATGCTGTTACGCAACATGCCGATGAGGTATATGATGAACTAAGCATTCGCGGAAAAGAGATTTGCGAGAGATTATTTAAAACCATTACGAGGAAGGGCCCCGATAATAAAGGAGTATCTAACCCTTCAGATATCACGACGATAAGGTCAGTAACCGGATGTTCTGATGAAGAATTATATGAAGTAATTGAAAAGTTCAGAAGTTCTACAGTCTCTTTTATCTCACCGGCGAATACCAGTTTGGGTGATAACTCAATAATAGATATTCAAAGTGAATGTATTTTACGGGTATGGAACCGCCTGAAGGATTGGATCGATGATGAAGATTCTTCAATACAGATTTATTTAAGACTGTCGGAGGCCTCTGCTCTTTACCAGCAGGGGAAAACCGGATTATACAGACCCCCTGAGCTGTTGTCTGCAATCAAATGGAGGAACCGGCAGAAACCCTCTCTGTCATGGGCAATTCAGTACAATACTGCATTTGAGAGGGCAATGGTTTACCTGCGTACAAGCGAAAAAGCATACCTGGAAGAAGATCAAAATAACATCAGGCTTCAGAAAAGCAGGAATAAAAGAATCAGGCTGATTGCAAGACTTCTTGGAGGTGTTTTTTTATTGGCACTGGGGTTTATTTTCATAGAATTTCTTCAGAAGTCGGCAGCTGAAAGGCAATCGGCTCTCGCTGAAAAACAGAAAAACCTCGCTGTAAAAGAGAAAGCGATAGCTGATTCGTTTGCCGCCATTGTCTTTGAACATAATATTATTTCAGACTCGACTGCAGCTGCAGCTATTAAAGATGCTGAAGAGTCAAAGGAACAGAAAATTACATCGGATGTTCAGAAATCTCTTGCTGAAAAAAAGGCTAAGGAGGCAATTCATCTGAAAAACCAGGTCGAAGAACAAAAAATCGGAATGCAGCGCATGAGAATGCTCTCTGTCAGTAAGTCAATGTCGCTTAAATCGCTGCAGATGACGGGTCAGAAAGATCTGCAGGCTCTTCTTGCATATCAGGCTTATCTGTTTAATAAGAGGAATAACGGACCGGATAATGATGCTGATATTTATGCCGGACTTTATAATGTAGCTCTTCAATATGGCAGTATTAACTGCAGGTCCTTTAAGGGACATGCAGGTGAAATAAAGAGTATCGCCTTTATCCCGGGGAAAAACGAATTTTTTACCTCCGGGAATGACGGAAAAGTACTGAAATGGTCACTCGATAAAAAAGATCAGACACTCCAGGTCGTCTATTCCGGAAGTGATATTATAGATGTTCTGGCCGTCAGTCCTGATGCCTCCTGGCTTGCTTGCGGGAGTTCAAACTCGGCTATAAGGATGATCCCTTTAAAAGGTAACATTCCCGGATATGAAATGACAGGACATAAGGGAGGAATTAAGTCACTTATTTTTTCATACGACGGAAAATACCTCTATTCTGCAGCTCTCGATGGGAAAGTGCTTAAATGGGACATAGCTGCAAGGACAAGTGTTGACGTATCTACTGGTTTGACTAAAATAACATCTATTGACATTTCCTCAAAGGGGAATTCTCTTGCCGGTATCAGCGCAGACGGAAATGTTATTGTCTGGAATCCGGAACAAAACTCGGATAATTTCAGAATTGAAACTGCAGGTAAACATGTTAAAGTGGTAAAGTTTAATCCGGAGAATAATCTTCTTGCTTTAGGGGATGCTGACGGTACTGTGGAACTCTGGGATGTAAACCTTCATAAAAAGCTTTCCGAAGTGAAAGCACATAATGGGCAGGTTAATGATATTCAGTTTAATACATCTCTGAAACAGATGGCAACAGCTGGCAATGATAAGAAACTCAAAATATTCAATATCAAGGATCCGGCTGACCTTTCAGAACCGCCTGTTACATTAGCCGATAATGAGGGATTTGTCCTGGTAATGCAGTTTAGTGCTGATGGCCAGATGATCGTATCCGGAGAATCAGAGGGATCCGATAACCTTATCGGCAGGCCATCTCATGCTGACTACCTTGCTGATGATATATGCAATATGATTACTAGAAACATGACCCGGGAAGAATGGAATGTCTATGTCGGAAAGGATATTCCGATGGAAAAGACATGTCCCGATAAAAATTATAATATAAAAGTAGAACCGGTAAGCTCAACAAGCAGCCGAAATTAGGAGTAAGAATTTCGGGCTATCCTGAAATTTTTTAAAGTTTCAGCACTTCTGATTTCTGGCTGAGGTTTAAATTTCCATTTCATACACTGGATTATATCTCAGTAATTAACATAAAATCAGTCTGTATTAAATCGAAAATGCCCTCAATATTATTCCTATTTTATTTTACCTGAATCTTACTCATTGTAGTGTATACGGTACAGAATATGTATTATTTTTGCATCTCTTTCACTCAAGGTTTATTCATAATGAATAATAAAATTAATAATACTTCATGTTAAAAGCTGGCTATAAATTTGTTATTGCTTTGGTTTTGGTCCTTTCGCTTTGTACTTGCATCGACCCCTATAATCCAAAACTTGGAGGTTACACGTCTCTTCTTGTAGTCGATGGACTTATTACTGATGCGAATAGTTCATATATCGTTAGGTTATCAAGAACATTTCAGGACCAGAATTCAACTCCTCCACCGGTTTCTGATGCAACTGTATTCATTACTGATGATGCAGGAAACAACAAT
>PMIJ01000152.1 GCA_003157015.1 Bacteroidales bacterium | reverse complement strand
GACAGCAATCCTGTAAATTTGACAGAAGCTTTTTGCCTGCTGACTAACCGTGTTCCATTCAAAATAACTGTTGTACTATCTGTGGTTACGGCAAAGTTGTCAAAAACGAATGCTCTGGAGATTAGTTTTCTGTGAGTGGGATTTGCACTTGTAATTGTAACGGTTATTGTACCGTTTTTAGTAATGTTTTCAAATGCAGAACTATCCTTATAGTTGTAGTAGGTAAGTGTAACAACTTTGGGGAAGTTTGTCGTATCCGGGTGATCAACAGTGATTACCACAGTATCGTTAAGATTTGAAAGGTATGATTTCATACCGGCAACTGCATAATTATTGTTTTGCAGTTCATCGAGTTTGCTGTCAACATCTTCCTCAGTTTTGTCAGCAACAGCATCCTGGGCATCGGAATTCTGAACCTGTATAGTCTGCGCGCTTGTAAGAGGGTTGGTAGTGGTGGTTGACGAATCCTTCTTGCAGGAATACATAGAAAGTGATCCCGCTAAAAGCAAGAAGAATAGCCTGAAAACAAATTTTCTTATTTTCATAATCTTTTATTTAGTTTGAATTTTGTATGCATAATAAATCTTAGATGTACAATGTGGTTAAAGGTTTAATCTGATCCTGAGAAATATTTTAATTTTTGTTTAATACTTATAACTTTTTCTCTATAACGAATAATATCAGAATACGTTCTTCATTTATAGACTGAATTTGACGTGTAAGCTCAAAATGATTAAGGGATTGCTTTAAAAAGGTCAGTGATCTATTGATCAAATGCGAAAAAAGAATATCTTTCCGGCAAATTGGCAAACAGTTATCATCAAAAATAAATTGTAATGAGTATTATTCAATCAATAGTTTTATCGATCATTGAAGGTCTGACAGAATTCCTCCCGATATCATCTACGGGACATATGATATTGGCTTCAAGCATAATGAATATCCCGGAAGATGCTTTTGTAAAAACATTTGAGATATCTATCCAAATAGGAGCAATATTTGCTATAGTGCTGATGTATGCAAGACGCTTTTTACAGGGAATTTCCATATACTTAAAGCTTGCCGTTGCTTTTATTCCGACCGGGATAATTGGGTTTTTAGCCTATCCGTACATTAAAGCATATCTGTTCAACCCGATCGTCGTTACCATTTCTCTTATATTAGGCGGGATCATTCTGATTCTGATTGACAAAAAAGTTGTTGGGCAACAAAGTAAGACAGAGGTACTTGAAAATATTTCGTATAAGAATGCATTTTTTATTGGTCTTTTTCAGAGCATTTCAATGATACCGGGAGTGTCGAGAGCTGCTGCGACGATAGTAGGTGGAATTTTTAATGGGTTTGACAAGAAACAGGCAATTGAATTTTCTTTTTTACTCGCAGTTCCGACTATGTTTGCTGCAACCGGGTATGATTTATATAAAACTTCAATAGCGTTTACTGGACATGAAATATTCTTACTTGGTCTCGGACTGGTTATTGCCTTTATTACAGCCTGGATTGCAGTGAAAGTATTTGTCAGAATTGTTCAGAATTACGGGTTTAAGTATTTTGGCTATTACAGAATTATTATCGGAATACTCTTCCTCCTATTGGTTAAATAGAACATCACAATATATCGTGTCGAATCATATTTCTATATGTACTCTTATTGAGAATATGTTTACAGGTCCACGGTCTTTATTATAACCGGGATTTCCTATAAACTGATATGCTCCTGATACATTGATATTTTTTATCAGTTCCATTGAATAATATAATTCAAGCAGATTTTCCGCAGCATAATTAAGGTTACCATCGCCTAACTCAAAACCCAGGCCGCCTGCCTTCAAATAATTACGGTGGGGAGCTGAAAGACCGGAAACCACGTAAGCTAATCCTATGTTGTCATTTTTCCTGTTCCACCTTTCGCCGTTTAACGACAGCCCGCAACTTACTGAACGGTCAATTTCCGTAAATTCCCATGTTTCATTTTTCCCGTCATTCCAGCCTGCCCGCAGAAATACCCCCAGGTCTTTAGTTATTTCCTGTTCGAAGTTAAGGCCAAAACCATATTTTGTGTGACCATATTTTTCGGAAGTTTTAATATCAGGTGATTCAGGACTAATAGCTATGCTTTGATTGTAATTTCCCATATTGGCTGTTGTAAAAAACGACAGAAAGCGGAATGCCCCCTTTCTTTCTGAAAAAGTGTAGTTATGAGTGTATTCCAGAGTATGGGATCCTGCTTTATTAATGTTCCAGTTCATCACCATTCCATTAGGTGTTGTGGAAACTAAGGAAAATCCATAACGTATTTCATTTCCGGGTTTTATCAGTTCAAATATCATGCTTGGGGTATAGCCTCTTGTATTTGCAGGATAGTCCCATGGCCCATTACTCATCAATGCCCAACTCATAAATTGTGTCCGGGGTTCATGACTATACTTGTTGTTATCGAAAAAATCCGACATACATATTTTCCCAAGTATTATAGAAAAAAAATCAGTTGGCATTCTTCCGCCAAGTCTGTTTAAATCGCTCTCATTAAAGGCTGTTTTATTGTTCAGAGGAATAATCTGCCTGAAGAAAAGCCTTGCTAATTCAAATGCCGGTGAAGGAGTTGAAACTCTGTAGGTTTCACCATTTGCTGAAGCGCCAACACCTAAAGAACTGCTTAGTCCTGAACCGCCACCAATTTCCGGATTCATAAAAATGCCTGCTCCCTTCCATAATTTTGCGCCTAAAAAAAGTGTGGCTGTAATTGAACGTTTGGTTTCTTCTTGTGGCACCAGACTGTTCTGACCCGTATATTTTGCTTTGAAGGCAGGTTTATACTGGGTAATTACTGTTGTTTGGGCATGGATTGAGAATCTGTCATTTTTTAATGTATCTGCTTCCTGTGCATTCACCTTCAGTATAAACACGAAGAGTGCTGAAATTGCGATATATCTTTTTGGATGATTCATTCTTTCTAAAATTCAGCTTGCTACAGGTTAAAAAAACTTTATCGGAAGCAAAAACTATATGATGCGGCCGATCAGTTAAACAATTTAATCGAAGCGATGATCAATAGTAATTTTATTCATTTTTCTATAGTTATAAAAATAGGGTTTATTTAATTATAGGAAAATAATTCAACATTTCTTTTCAGTTAAAAAATGGTAAGTATTTTTACGGTAAATTAATTTAACTTTGATTCTGATTGTATTTTTATATGATATTTTCTGAAAGAAAAAAACTTATTATACTTACAGGTATAATAGCACTTTTTAATATTGTCAATTCTTGCAGGATACTTGCTTTTCAAAGCAGTATTCAGGATATAGATACCGTTAACACAAAACAGCCATTCTATTCGGTGTCAGATCAAAATAAAGCCACCAATCAGAAACTTTCAGATAATTTTTATAAAACGGACAGCATTTTTTCGTTTCAGTCCCAGAAAGGATATATCCCTTCATTGTATAGCAACTTCAGTGAACAGATGCTTGCACCAGTTAAATTTAAAACAAAGCAATGGCTGATCACAGGTGCTGCTATTGGCATAACTGCTTTACTACTCCATTTTGATAATGATATTGACAAGTGGGCAACTGTTCAGAAGCAAAAACATGAATGGGTAAATAAATCTTCGCCGCAGATCACCCTGTTTGGCAGTGTATATGGCTGGTCTACGGTCGCAACAATCGGATTGGCAAGCGCCGTATTCAAAAAGGAGAAGGGTGTTCAAACAAGTTTGCTCGCGACACAGGCGTTGATTACCTCCGGTGCCTGGGTTCAGTTGATCAAACATTTTACAGGAAGAGAGGATCCGAGTGCTTCATATATCTATAGCAAGAAACCCGGAGGTAAATGGTGGGGGCCATTTGCACAATATGATCAGGATCTTCCGGTTTATAAATCCGTAACTTCATTTGATGCTTTTCCATCAGGCCATACTGCCGCTGCCTTTTCAATTGCAACGGTATTTGCTACACAATATAGCGATATAAAAGCAGTCCCGATAATTAGTTATTCAATGGCAACCCTGGTTGGCATATCAAGATTAACGGAACATGCACACTGGTCATCTGATGTTTTTGTCGGTGCGTTATTCGGATATGTGTGCGGAAAGGAAGTTGTTGCACACTATAATAAAACATATTGCAATCAGGGTAAATCAGATAAATCTAATTCTAAAGTTAAAAAGGAACTTACTTTGATTCAGGAAGGGAACAGAGCCGGATTTTTGCTTAAATGGTAAATTCTGATCGAACCTGGTTCTTTTGAAGTATGTATCCTTAATCCTCTAACGAGAACGTTGTTTTTAAGATAAATATTTGATATTATGAAGATCTTTCTGCCTTTGTTCTTTATTCTGGTTACTTCCATGAAAATTGAAGCCCAGGATATCAGAGCCCGTGATTTAGGCATTCCCCTGAATGGAACCCCTGGCGATTTGAACACAATTACAGATGTCAAAGGAGGGATTGGCACTTCTTCACGCAAAGTTACTGTTGGATCCAGGGTTTATACGATCGGAGTTCTGGTTCAGGCAAATTATGGTACACGCGAATCACTTACGATTGCAGGTGTCCCGGTCGGTAAAGAAATTCCGGATCTTTTGCCTGATATAAATCCTTTGAAAAAGAATGAAGATCATGGCTCAATCATAGTTGTAGTGGCTACTGATGCTCCTTTGCTTCCTCATCAGCTAAAACGACTTGCCAGGCGCGTTCCTATCGGAATCAATTCTTAATGCACTTATTGCTGCAAAGGGTATGACCGGAAAAAACAATACCAAAGTTTACGCATTGCCGCATGATCGTTTAGTTGAAATATTGAAGAAGTATAACAGAATTAAACCGAGCAATTGATGCGACTGACTTTAAAGTGACATTGAACATGCCAGTCAGGTAATTATTCGCACGCTCTTCTTAATACAAATCATATTCAATGAGTCATGAATAAAAACAGAATTGTAAAATTCTATCTTTTAATGTTGATTAATCATGTTGCTCATGTTTTTGAAGAAGAATGATATATTATCTTTCAAAAGGGATCAAAACCAACTAAGAGATTTAGTTTGCTCTTTCTGGCTATGCATCAACCTTTTCTTTTTTAGTCTTTCGTATATTAAGTTCAAGACACAAGGATAGCTGTAGAAAACATAGCACATATCTTCTATAACAATCTTTTTGTCAGCTATCGTCAGAAATACTGCAAAGGAGATATATGGGTTACAGAATTTGTCGATAACCTGAAAGGGAATCCTGAATGAATATTTAATTATAGGACTCTCCTGCCTTGAAGGAGTTTAACAATTATTGCGATAATTGCAATAACAAGCAGGACATGTATAATACTCCCGGCACTATAGGCAAAAAATCCAATTGCCCAGACAATAATTAAAATTACAGCTACGATGTAAAGTAAATTTCCCATGGCGTTTCTTTAAATTATTATTGTTAGTATTTTAAAAATAATGTTACTCCAAATATGGCCTGGATCTATGGGTTTCGCAGATAATTTGATAAATATGCAAAACACGTTCTGCCAGACAAAACCTTTTATATCTCAATAGGTTTGAGAGATAACCGGAGTAAAGACCAGAAACTTCAATTTAACCTTCAGTGAGGCATTAACATCAAGCTTCTCCAAAAGTCAATTAAGCAGATTAAAGTGCTGCAATAATCTTTTCCAATTCTTCTTTTGATTTGCCAAGTTTGATTTGAAGTTTTCCGAACATCTCCTCTTTCTTGCCTTCTTCAAACATTAGCTCATTGTCCGTTAAGAGTGCAAACTTCTTTTTGAGCTTGCCTTTCTGCTCATTCCAGTTTCCTTTTAATTCTGTTGTGTTCATTTATTTGAGTTTTAAATTGCCTGAATTTGAGATACTAAGGAATGTCTTTACACTCTATATTGTGTTACATAATTTTAGAAATAAGTTATATCATTCTCACATTTTCAAGACTGATAAGTGGAATGACAGAGGAATTGATGTATTATTAAGTTAAAAAGTTGATAGTTGATCCCCTCTTAAATTTGACCTACCATACCCCAAAACAGCTAACCCCGTTTTGATTAACTCATATTGGGTGGACCAATCCTATTCAGGAAGATCCGAGTCTTTTTCCTGTCTTGTTTCGTACATTACTACCTTATCATTTCTACAGATTAAAGTATAATATAAATCATTCTTCCTAAAATGTGTTTTTAGTATTTTCATTGTAATATGTTATTAAATTTTATATGATTATTCCGTATCAGACTGAGGCATCAATCCCGGATAAAACTGACACGATCTGTGTAGTATTAATGAATACGAATTAGAAACAATAATGTTACTTAAAGCTCATTAAAACAGCACAATAAAATAACAGATTCCTAATTGCAAATTATTTTAACCTTTATAGTCAAAATATCAATTATGCAACTCAATTACTTAGGATTTTGGGTAAAGGAAAATAAAATTGTTTTGATTAGATTAGGGTTTAATTTTGGTAGACTTAAAGGTAAACCGGTGTTATAAGACTGTATATAAAACACTATTAAGTTATATACCAAAAAAAGAGTGCTAATGTGAAAAATTAATCATGACCTCTCTTTCCTTCATTGACAAAATCAATGATTTATATACCATCAGTTGTATTTTATATTCAAGTATCTTAGCCGTATTAATTTGTGATAAGGGATATAAATGAAGAATTTGCTTGGTGGGCATACCAAATGCCTTCTTGTACAGACGAAATTTTCAGAATTTAGTTTCTGGAATTACCAGGAAGTTTGTGACATGGTTGGGGCAAAATACCCGGCTTCCTCTCTTGGATTGCTGACAGTGGCTGCACTCTTTCCCCAACATTGGATATTCAAGTTAATTGACGAGAACGTTGAATCTTTACTTGATGACCATTTGAAATGGGCTGATATTGTCTGTACAGGAGGGATGATTACTCAACAAAAAAGTATGCTCAATTTCATTAGGCGGGTGCATGATCTTGATCGTATTGTTGTGGTTGGTGGTCCCGATCCGACTTCACAACCAGAGGTTTATCATGAGGCCGACTTTTTAGTCCTGGGAGAAGGAGAGATTACTATTCCCATGTTTTTAAACGATTTGCAGAAGGGGGCAAAAAGCGGGAGATATTTTTCCGAGGAAAAGGCAAATATGCTGAAAGCTGTCGTACCCAGATATGATCTGATTAATTTCCGGAATTATATTATGATCGGATTTCAATTTACCAGGGGATGTCCGTTTAATTGCGAATTCTGCAATATCATTGAACTATATGGCCGAATACCCAGGTTTAAGTCTAACGAACAAGTGATCAAAGAACTCCAATCCCTTTACGATTTAGGCTACCGTGGTCATATTGACATAGTCGATGATAACTTTATTGGTAATAAAAAGAAGGCTAAAGACCTCTTGCGTGAATTAAAAAAATGGACTAAAAACCACCATTATCCATTTTATTTTGCTACTGAAGCCTCAATTAACCTGGCCGATGATGATGAATTGCTTCAGTTAATGAAAGATGTTGATTTTAGGTACGTGTTTCTTGGTATTGAAACCCCCGAAAATGATACTTTGAAACTGAACAAGAAAACCCAGAATGTAAACAAACCGATCGAAGATGCTGTCAGGAAACTCTTATCGTATGGTATAGTGAGTAATGGAGGATATATTATTGGTTTCGACAGTGAAAGTAAACAGATTGCAGATAATATGATCGATTCCATACAGAAATCAGGAATCTGCATGGCAATGATCAGTCTGCTTTACGCACTGCCAAATACTCAATTAACCCGCCGTCTTGAATCTGAAGGTAGGCTGTTCCAGCAGGCATCGCGATCAATTGGTAAGAGTGATATTGACCAGACAACGAGTGGTCTTAACTTTATTACACTGATTTCACGTGTCGAGATCCTTAAGAATTTTATTCGGGTTATCAATGAAGTTTATGATCCTTCGAATTATTATAAGCGGGTTATTTATACAGGCTTGAATATCAGACCCCATTATAGATATAATCCAAATTTCAGGACATGGCTTATTTATATGCGTTCATTCCTAAGGGTTTGTAGTAGGGCAGGTTTTAACTCAGCAACTGGATTCTATTTTTGGAAGATGCTTTTTATCGTGATATTCAGAAACCCAAAAGGAGTTGAAACGGCAGTGAACTTAGCAGCAATGTTCATTCACTTAAGGAAACAAAAAGCGTATGGTGTTTCAACGATGAATCACACAATTGGTGAATTGGAAAAAACTGGTGAAGAAGCTTATAATGCAATAATGCTGGGCAATAATCGGAGACCTGATTAAGATTGAAAATAAATGATTTTTTCTGCACATAACAAACCGACAGCAGAACAATACTGACAAGTCGGTTAGCAAAACCAATTATCTACAGATAAACTTCCCAATTTCCCATAAGTGTCATTGAACTGAATATCAGCCATATACTATTTAATCATAACCTTTTATAGAGCTATTTATAGCCTGTTTCACAACTTTCTATATCCCTATAGTATACTGCAATATCGAAACGCAACAATGTATTTAAATCGCTTAAAAAGAAGCATTTAGATCATTTGTTGTAATTGCACTATGTTATATCTACCTATATATCAGCATTATAAATATTCAACCGTATAGCCTGGGGTTTTGGGACCTGGATTCGATAGAACATATTGAAGAGTTTAAGCTCCTGCTATTAACCAGGTCAAATAAAGTTCTGGGGATTGCATCTATATCAAAATGTGGTATAAGTGGTATAGTAACAGATGTAAGGATTATTTTGCAATATGCAATTAAAGCTAATGAAAGTGGTATTATCATCTGTCATAATCACCCTAGTGGTAATGTTCAGCCAAGTGAATCTGATATTGCAATAACCAGGAAGATAAAGGAATCTGTTATTGTAATGGATATATAGCTATTAGATCATTTAATTATTGTTCCAGAAGGTAATTACTATAGTATGGGAGATGAAGGAATTGTATAGATCTATTCAAATAATATGTGTAACTTTAATATGAAGAAGGATCGTTGAAAGTCAGACAAAAGTATCGTATAGATTTGTGTTTCAGTATGTTGTCAATACGATACTATTGTGACTGACGGAGCAGTACATTCTTAATATAAATAAACCTACACATATGATTGAATGTTACTTTTGGTCCTGATTGCATATTTATATTGAAACTTTTTTAAACTCGTTGTAACGAGATGAGAGTTTGTCAGATATAAAAAATAGATGTACTGATATCTGACAACCATTTGATTTTAAAATGTATTTTTAATAACGAAATAAACGAGTTGGCAGATATGTCAACACCTAGAGTCTCAGTTATATTCATAGACGGACCCAAAAACGAATTGTTGTGATAAATGGACAAAACGAAGAATCCTGACATATTTATGATTAATACAGTAATTCTCTTTTCATATGCATCACCGGATTCTTTTTTTAGTCTTTAATAAACCAAATTATATTACCTAAAACTAAAATTAAAATGGACGAAAAAATAGCTAGAGAAATCAAGTTCTTAAAAATTTACTCATTGGTTCTAACTTTGGTGCTTCTTGTTCTATTTTATTTAATCATAAAACCTAATAGGAAATCACATTTTCAGGAAATCTTGTAAACGGTAAATAACAATGCG
>PMIJ01000198.1 GCA_003157015.1 Bacteroidales bacterium | reverse complement strand
GTCAATATACCCGCGTTTTCCACCGTGAAAGCTGACCAAACTTTGAGGTGGTCAAAGAAGGTTTAAGATTGAAGACAGCTTTCCTGGCATTCCCATTTTTTGACCAGAATTTTATTTCAGATTTACCCAAAAATTCGATTTTTCAGATTTCTGAGTAAAAAAAAAATCAATTTCGATATCCTTGGAGATTCTGAAATTTCTGCAGAAATTTTTTCAGTGAAAGATCTCTCCCCGTTCTGGTAGGTCAAAAAGGCTCCTTTTTCAAGAAAAAATACGGGGCTCCCGCCGGCTTCCCATGACCGAGATGAGAGATGGATGGGTTCCTGGGCAAAAATCAATTGTCAAACTGCATAAAATCTACATTCTTATTAACTCCTTCTCATGGCCTCCCGGGAACCTAAGAACCCAATAAAATAAAGTCAATCTGCATAACTAACGTGCAGATTGAGTTATGAAATCCGGAGTTAAATTATTGTTGTTTTGTTTTGAATGTTCGGTGAAAGAAGACCGGTTTTAAAGTGGTCAAAGAAGGACGGATTTTATACTTAGTATCTTGTTATAGGCGGTTTTATCTTTTTACTATTATATGATGGGAAGTCTTCTCTTGTAGCCGAGGCTGACGAAATATCTAACCTTTAATTAATATCAGATATAACTGAAATATTAATATTGGCTGAACCATAAATAGCTTAATTGAGGTAGGTTCCTTTAATCAGATGGTCCACAGCTGGAATTCCTTTTAAAATGCCTGTTTGATGAACAGAGCTGTTCCTGTTTCTTTAGAATGTCTATGTCATTATAATTTAATAAGTTACAATTAGCAGTACAAATCCGCATGATTTTATAAGTATTATAGCAGTAATGGTTAGAATATTATCTAATTTTATAAATCATCTGATTAAAATCCTCTTTGAAAGTACTAAGTAGACAATGCGTTATGGTAATCGTTCTTTAATTATTCAATCAAAAACATATAAGTATAGTTTTATAATTTTTAATTCTTTAATTACAATGAAACAATTAATTATCTTAATTTTCCTGTTGTTTGCGTTTACGGTTAGCAACGCACAAAAGGTACTGCAATCAGAAACTTCCGGATCAAAATCAACACCAAATGTCCAGCAGAAAGCGCCACAGGGGCAGATGCGGATTAATTTTGCTGAACAGGAAGCAATTATAAAAAAATTCACCAGGTCATTTGATTCCCTGACACCTATGCAGCAGAATATGTTTTTTACCAATGTAAAACATATTATGGATCCTGAAGTTACAAAAATAGAACCAGGCATAATGGACAGTGATCCACCATCAGATGCTATAGTTTTATTCAATGGTAAGGATCTTAATGAGTGGGAAGAAATTACATGGGGACCAGGCGGACCAGGTGAGAAAAAACCGATAACATGGATAATGAAAGACGGTGGCATGCAGCCGACCAGCTCTTCGGGCAGCGCACAGACAAAACGGGTTTTCAGAGACTTTCAGCTTCATATAGAATGGAAGACTCCAGCCGGTTTACCTGCAACAGTTACAGGTCAGGACAGAGGGAACAGTGGTGTAATTATCCAGGGGAATTATGAAGTCCAGATACTTGACAGCTACGACAATCGTACATACCGTAACGGTCAGGCGGGTGCTGTTTATATGCAATATGCTCCATTAGTAAATCCGAGCAGAAAAGAAGGAGTATGGCAGACTTACGAAATCATTTATACAGCTCCGCGTTTTAAGGACAGTGGAACTTATTTTACCCCGCCAAAAATTACGATTATTTATAACGGAGTATTGGTTCAGAACAATGTAGCCATACAGGGTCCGACTGTATCTCCCGGTATCCCGCAATATATAATAAAGGAACATGGCGACGGACCAATTCAGTTGCAGCAGCATGGCAATCCGACAACATTCAGGAATATTTGGATCAGGGAACTATAAATGAATAATTATATGAAAAGTCTGATTAGGATATTGGCTATAAGTCTGATAATGATGGTTAACGCCTGTTTATTCGTTAACCTATATGGACAGGATACTTATAAATTACTCAGAAGTACTCCTGAAAATGAAGGAGTATCTTCATCACAGATCACCGATTTTCTAAATGCTGTAGATACCGGCAGAGTTGAATTTCACAGCTTTATGTTTATACGCCACGGTAAAGTTATAGCCGAAGGCTGGTGGGATCCGTATGGCTCTGATAAGAAGCATATCATGTTCTCAGCCAGTAAAACATTTACAGCAACAGCAATAGGACTTGCCGTTTCGGAGAACAGGTTAAAAATCACTGACAAGGTTAGTTCTTTTTTCCCGTATTCTCAGCCTGATTCAGTCAGCGATGACATGAAAGCACTGACCGTACAGAATCTATTAACAATGTCAGTCGGACAGGATCCTGAACCAAGGGCGATGGGAACCGGTGGCGACTGGATAACTGTTTTCCTGAACAGTGTACCGGTTCATAAACCAGGGACAATATTCAAGTACAATAATATGGCCACTTTTATGCTTTCAGCCATCGTCCAGCAGGTTACAGGCCTGACAGTTTTTGATTACCTGCAAACCAGGATCTTCAGGCCTTTGGCAATCCGAGGAATTGACTGGGATCTTAACCCGCAGGGAATAAACCTGGGAATGATCGGGCTGAGACTCAAAACAGAAGACATGGCAAAATTCGGACAATTATTATTGCAGAATGGTGTCTGGAACGGGAAACAGCTTATTCCTAAAGAATGGGTGAAGGAAGCTACTTCATTTAAAATTCCAACAAGCTTATCGGCTAATAAAGATTCTTTAAAGCAGAGCGACTGGGGGCAGGGATATTGCTACCAGATGTGGCGGGGCAGAAACAATACGGTTCGACTGGATGGATTGGGAGGACAGTTCGTCGTACTTATTCCTGATAAAGATGCTATCGTAGTTCTGACAGCCAATGCTAAAAATACTCAGGATGAATTGAACCTTGTGCATAATTATCTTATACCGGCAATAAAATCTGAAAAACCTTTGCCTGAAAACTCTGAGTTATTAAGTACTCTTCAGAAAAAAGAAGCAATGTTGTATCTAAAACCGTTTGTTGCTGTTGCATCTAAATCAGAACTGGAATCAAAAATTTCAGAAAAAGAGTTAATTCTTGAAAAAAACATATACAATATCCAGTCCGTTTATTTTACCTTTAACAAAGGAGAATGCAGCTTTGCCATTAAAAGGGATGACAATATATCTATTGTGAAGTGCGCAGCAGAAGGATGGAAATTTTCAAATACAGCATCATCAGCTCTTTTAGCTTCTCCCCATCCTGTTTCAAAGTCAATTGATGCGAATTATAAATTAACACAGCCTGTGATCAGAGTTGCAGCCAGTTACTCATGGACTAATAAAAATACGATTGAATTGACTGCCCGTTTTGTAGAGGAAAGCCTTGGTTCGGAAACGATAGTTTGTAAGTTTTCAGAATTCAACGGTACTGTGAATGTATCAATTGAACAAAAACCAGGTGGATTAATGATGGGGATGCCAGCCCCGCCGGCCGCACCATTAAGAGGTGCTCTTATAAAAATAAAGTAGAATGGTATAACCGGAATGAAGGGCTGTCTGATTGATTATAATTTTGAATCACATACAGTTCCTTCATGTCCCTGATTTAAAAATTTTATTATGATTAGAAAAATTATTTTATCCGTATCCCTGATTCTATCATTCCTTTCTGCAAAGAGCCAAAACATCACTAAGATAGATACCGGTACTGTAAACCATGCTCATTATAAAATATATATTCCGAAAGATTGGAAACATAAATTAGTGATGTTTGCACATGGTTATGAGTTTATGGGGTCTCCATCCGCAGTCGCTTCGCCTCAGCTGGACCAGATTGCAAAAATATTTCTTGACAGAGGTTTTGCTGTAGCTGCATCAGCGTACAGCTATCAGGGTTTTGCACTACCCCAGGGTGTAGACGATACCGAAGCTCTGCGGCAATATTTCGGCGATAAATACGGTGCCCCCGATTCTACTTTTATGACAGGTCAATCAATGGGAGGGGGAGTCGCGCTGGCAATAATGGAGAATTTCAGTAAGAATTATAATGGTGCTCTGGCAATGTGTCCATTGTCGAGTCGGCCATATTTACAAACCAGGAAAGAATTTGATACTCATGTATTATTCGATGCATTGTTTCCCGGAGTAATTACACCACTCTGCACTTTAATTGATATTCATACTGATTTTAAACCCACCGGCTTTGCTGAGATGGGAGCTAAGATTGAAGCTATCAGAAAAGCCATTGCAAAGGATTCAGTTAAAGCTGCAGAATTAGCCCGTCAATTTTACCTTAAGATCAGCGATATTCCTTTTTCCCTGTTTTTCAGTGAAGGAGTTTTACGTGATGCTGTGATAAAATCGGGTGGTAATCCTTATGATAACACCAATACAATCTATACCGGCTTTTCAAATGACTGGGAACTCAATAAAAAAGTTGATCGTTTTAAAGCGACTGCCAGTCCTGATATTATTTTTGAAAAATACGATCGGACAGGGGATATCGGGAATCCTGTGATACTGATGCACACAATCTATGACCAGTTAATACCACCACAGTTTGGAGAAGTAAATTTTGAAAATATGGTTCACCAGAAAGGGAAGGATCTTTTTCTCACCGTTAAATTATGTAATGGTCAGGGACATTGTGTTTTTACCGCTGAACAGATTGGGAAATCGTTTGATGAGCTGAGGCATTGGGTAAAGACCGGAGAGAAAGCAAAACCCGGATCAATCGATTAATTGAACAAAAGCTGGAAAATGAAAACAAATAATTCCTTCAGGATAATAATTACAGTAGCTTTTTTCATAGCTCTTGTAATTAATTCATGCGTTCGTAAAGAAGAGCAGATGGGTGATGCCGGACCCACTCTCGTTAAGTTCTATCCGGCCGGTTACTCCAAAGTGCTTTTGGCACCTGTGGCATCTTCTCAAACTGTTGCTATTATCGAAGTCCGGAGGGATCCTGCAAGACAAGCTTCTATGAATACTTCAACTTCTGCTGTGCTTAAATTTGATAAAGACACGGCAATCATTAAACAATATAATATTTTAAATGGTACTTATTATGAATTACTACCTGATGCTCTATATACTTCCATCCCTGGCATTGCAACTGATGGAACTTTAACAGTTAATATCGATGCAGGAGAATTTGTAAAGTCTATTATGATAACTGTTCCAAATGTCTTCAATTTTGATTTCTCAAAAAAATACGCTCTTGCTTATAAAATTATGTCGGTTTCAGGGACCGATTCAGTATCCCATTCGATACCTGCTGATACTGCCATAATCGAAATCGGAGCTCAGAATGCCTATGAAGGCTGGTACCATTCAATGGGATTTCGAGATCACCCAACGGCGGGTATTTTCACTGTTGATATTGACAAGTACCTGTCAACAATAAATGAGTATACAGTCGAGACATACACCGGTGATTATACAGGTTACAGACTATGGATAGCAATTGATTCCAATGCTGTTCTTGCAAATAATGTTACTGTATCAAGTCCCGACGTAATGTTGTATAACAATGATCCTACAGTCAATGCAAGAGGTATTCCCGGGGGATATAATCATTATGATCCTTTAAATAAAGTATTCTATTTGTATTATTATTACAATTCTTCTGCCCCAAGGGTTATCCAGGAGACAATAACAAAGAAATAATAAAGCAGCTAAAGCTAGCAGAAAGTAATATTCTGTGATTCTCTCAATTTTTCCGACGAAGCCCATCGCTTCTTCTAAAGCGTCAACAACCAAAGTTGGCTGCATGGCGGAAGTAATTTTGGCAGTTTCTATGGATCGATTGACTCTCCTGTTCCATTTATGACATATGTTGAAACTTTATTTATTGAAGCAGAAGCACAATTAAGACAGACAACTTCTTCACAGGCACTTGCAAATGCTGCTTATGATGCAGCTGTAACTGCTTCATTAGATAAATTCAGTGTACCCGATGCAACATGGTTAACAAATAACACAACAGGTGTTCTTGGAGACAGGAGTATACAGAACATTATTGAGGCTAAATACATTGCCCTATTTATGCAAATGGAAGCATATACCGACTTTAGGGGGACAGACTACCCGGTTCTTGTTCCGACTGCCGGGCAACTGTTCCTGTCAGATACCCATATAGCTTCGATGAACGTTTATATAATACTGCAAATGTTCCAACTGGAATAACTATCGACTCCCCTCTTTGGTGGATGTCTTCCAAATAAAAATTAATAGTTTGGTTTTAAGGGGTAGGTGTTTGTGTTACTCTTTAATTCTATCCATTTGAGTCAAAACTTAGGTGGATGGATTTTTATTTGACTTGTGTCAATGTCTTTCATAACTTTATTTTTTAAACCAAATAAACAAATGACTATGAAAAAAGTATTATTAGTTCTGGTATTATTGATGTCAGTTCTGATTGTAAATGCCCAGGCTACCCAAACTAGTGTAACCAAAACTAAGTCTGACATAAAGGTTGCTGATCTTCCGAAAGCTATAACTGACAATATTGCTAAAGATTATGTCGGTTTCACAATTAAAGAAGCAACAAGCGTTACAAAGAATAATGTACTAACCTATCATGTTGTTATTGTAAAGGACCCCACTACAGAAACTCTTGTTTATGAGAAGGATGGGAAGTTGGTTAAGATTCTTCTTGATAAAGAAGGTAAGCATCACGGTTCAAAAACAAAATAACATATAAAGTTGGTAAGTCATTTGAAAACAGGCCAAAAGATGTTCGGGTATGCTCTCATTATAGTAGAATTAGGTTTAGGTTAATTCCATCCATCTGAGTTAAATCCTGGGGGGATGGATTTTTTTATTTGTAATAAAAAAATTGATTTCGGCTTATTCAAGGTGTAACTTTGGTAAAAAGAGAAGAAATTCCAATAAATATTCCTATTAATTAAACAATGGAGTTAAGCACTATAAGACTTGAGAAAAACTAATAATTCAATCCTGGTTTGTGATATATCATTGTTTGCGCTTTAAGAAAAAGGGGATTAAAAAGATATTGCAGATATGAATCTAAATTTTAAATTTTTCTTCTTCTTATTATTTCCATTCTTGGTCATTTCTAATTCCAATAGCCAACCAGTACAATTTAATGATGATAAATTGAATTTAACTGATTTGGGCAAGAAGATTGAAAATTCTGTTAGTTTTAATACTACTCTCTACAATTACAAAAGGATAAGAGATACTACCGGGCAAAAAATTAGAGTAAAAGCTATTTCACTAATAATAAATGGGAAGACTTTAGATCCTGAAGAAATGAATACAAGAGGGCAATCTTCACTCTATTATAAAAGAAAAAGCTACAGTTTCAGCCTTAAATCCGAAGCATTATTCCGGCATGGAGAAAGAACTGAATCACTTAAAAAGTTTTATGCAATAAGCCTTTCCATGGACAAAAACTATAGTCGTAACCGTCTGGCTTTCGAAATGATGGAGGCTGCTCAGTTATTTCACCTCTTTTATTCCTTTTGTGAACTACGAATAAATGGTCAAAGCGAAGGAATCTATATGGTTATTGAACGACCTGAGGATTGGGCGATAAAAAAGAAAGATTCCCCTTTGATAATACGAAGGGGATATAACAATACAATAAAGAATATAAAGACAAACAATAATATTGAAAGGGGCAAGGCTAAAAAGTACAAAGGCTATTTTGGACAGATTTACAGATCCTTAAATAAATATGAAGGTGAGAAACTTTATAGGACTCTATCAAACTGGCTTGATATGGATGTTTATATGAAGTGGTTAGCTTTCAATTTTTTCGTTCGTAATAGCGACTATACAGATGAAGTCTATTTCTTTATTGACCCGGGTACCAGTAAATTTAGTATCATCCCCTGGGATTATGACGATTTGTTTGCAGTAGCACCGCATGAAGGAAATATCGAAAGCAGAAAATTTATTGGTGATAAATTGTTCTTTTCAATAGAAGATAGATTAGATAAAAAAATAGTTGCAGATCCGTATCTATATAAGATCTACCTAATTCAACTTAAGGAATTGATGGACCAGTTATCAAATGATGTTTTAAAAAGAGTTTTTGAAAACACTTATGCTGAGTTGTATCCCTATTATTTAGACAATGATATTATAAGCAAATCGAGATATGACCTTTACAAGGATGCGAATTTAAAAGATCTGAAAAGTGACTTGTTATCTGTATACGAAAACTTAATAATTTATAGATCATTCTATTTAAAATATCTGGAAAGCAAAAATAATTAAGATCAAGTCAAAACAAATCGAGTGCTTTCTTTTGGCTCTGAAGATTTAATGAAAATTTATAAGGGAAATCCTGTTATTTGTGGCCTACTTCATTCAACACGCTTATCTTAAAGAATTGTTTCTATAATAGGAAAGGTAGCCCTTATTGAGAATGGTAATTGGCATCTGATCCTTAAAGAGAAGGAACCTGGAATGAGGGGATCTGATATTTACTTCGCATTCATCTGAACAATGATAAATCGGCAGATAAGTTTTATTCCTTATAATAAATATCCAACAATGCTCTTCCATATTTAAAACTTATTTCGTTGATCGCTACATTATAAACCTTTTTCCCGGTTCGTTCTGAAATATCTTTTAAAAGCTTCTCCTTTTTCTCGGGTTTAAGTAATTCCAGTTTATCATAATAAATTGTTGATGCCTTTCAAACTTGTATTTTGCAGTATACTCTTCAAGGAGATATACGGTTAGAAGAATTATTCCATTGATTATCAAAATTCCTAATAAAGGGAATTTAAGCAGCTTAAATGAATTGATGAATGAAACTGCTAAGGTTGCAAAGGTATATGCCATATCTTTTGCCCTGAAATTAATTGATCTCAGCCTCATGATCCCGAACAGGGCAAATAAGCCAACTGCCATACCCATTTCTACAGGAACTGAATTTAGTATGGCGGTTATAAAGAAGGCCGTTACACCCATTACGGAAAAGTAAAACAAGAATTCCTCTTTCTTCGAATATTTGAAATAAATTAACCTTATAAGAATGAAGAGGAAAACTATGTTGATTGCGAACCGAGACATGAAACTCAGAAAGTTTGGATTGGTCAGATCATAAAATTTGTCAGCCATTATATAATTTTATTAGGATTAAAAATCTTTGCAACTATTCATAAAATTGTAAAGAATCATATCTTTTTTCCCTTCCAGCTGATTAAAGAACCCATCCAGGTAACCGGTCATGTCCTTTTTTGCCTGATTATTTACATAGGGAAATTCATTGATCACCTTGTAAAACTCACTTTTCTTTTCCAAAAACAGTTCAAGTTCTTTCCGATAAACTTCTTTGGTGCGGCATACTCCCCAGAAAATACGTTGACGCACATTTTCAGTGCCTACCTCCTCCGTAGGAATTGCATATGTCGGGTTCACCAGTCCTGTCCAGTCAAAATCATGGGGAATTGCTATCCCTAGACCAGACGGGTCAAAACCAGTAGATTTTAACACAGTGACATTATGCAGCCCCGGCACTGACCAGTCATAATTCCCTATCATATAATTGAAGATCGCAAATCTGTCCATAATCTTAGGAATGATACTTTTCTGATTCAATGTCTTTGATTTTACCTGGAGACAATTTATCCTGGCAGCAAGCATTTCAACAGGTTCAATAAAAAATCCGTACTGTTTGACAGGTTTTTTTTTCTTCTCAGAATCAATATAGTTAATAGTCAGCAACCGTACTCTGAAGCTTGTATCGGTAAGGACGTTAAATAACTTATAAGCGAGATACTCTCTGAGTACGTAATCTTCCTTGTCCTTGCCAGAGCTGCACTGAGGAACAAGTTTTAGCTTAGTAATTTTGTTCAGATCAGGATAGCCAAAATCAGCTCTCTTAAAATTCAGTTCAATCGGAGCAAACATGCAATACCGGTTTCGGAATATGCCGCGAGTCCTTAGTCTTACACTCTGACTAATTGAATCCGGTCTGTTCAGGTTGAAGGTTATTTCAGCTTTCAAATAATCTTCCTTGGGTTTTGTCCTGAAATAGGTTGAGAGATCGAAACGCAGAGATATATCAATAATCTTATCCTCTTCAAAAAGCCTGAAATATTTTTTAGATGAATCAGGAATGGAAGTTTGAGCCAGCAAAAAATTATTCCTGTTGATGAAGGGCGAAACAAGAAAAACAACAACAGTTATCTGAAAGAAAATCTTTTTTTTCATATCACTTCAAATATGAGGTTAAGAAAGACTACTATCTGATTTCCTTTATATTGTTAATAGTAAATTTACTACATAGGATTGAATTTAGAGTATTTCTGGAGTTATTTTTTATTTGACTTGTGTCATTGTCTTTCATAACTTTAACACAATGATTTAATAATATGGCAAGCTTCATTCTAGGTTACGAATATGACATTTTTGTGATCTATTTATTACGGCTGAATAGGGTCAAGTCTACTAGCTTTTCCAGTTGACTCTTTCAATTTTAATTAAGTACTTGATTTATAAATTGATAAATCTTGTATTTTGAATTGTTTTAATATTAAAAGGTCTTTCAAATAGTTGCAACTTTCAACGGTCAGGGGACCTTAAAATTTCAGGAGATGATTAAGTTTATCTCCTTTTTTATGCAGCAGTGTTTTACATCTATATTCTATACAGCAAAAAATCAGATAAGTATTGCATTGGATTAACTTCTAATGTTTACAGAAGACTGGAGCAACATAATGAACCTCCGGAGAATAAAAAATACACTGCGAAGCATCTGCCATGGGAACTTAAAATATTTTTTGAGTGTTCTGATTCCAGAGGTAATGGTTTGTTAGTAGAGATGTTCATAAAGAATCAAAAAAGCAGGGACTTTTTGGAAAAGCTTATTTCGGAGAAAGATAATCCGGATTATTTTGTTAATCTGATTGAAAATATTCTAAAGAAATAACTGGTTAGAGCAATCCCGAGTCCTCGGGATTAATCCGTGGGTCGTAAGTTCTCCCGAGAACTCGGGATTACCTGGGGAGCATAAAACAAAAATAAAACCCTGTAATATAGATTATTGCAGGGTTTTTGACTTTAACAGCTAAAGAATAACTAAAGAAATTCTGATTTTATAACCAAATTAAAATGATTAAATACTTTTACAGAAAATAGGCTTTAAGGAACACTTATAGTCTGTTTGCATTTTTTACATTTGATTAATTCTCCTTTTCTTAGAATAGAAACACTATATACTTCTTTACATTGCTCACAGGTAACTTCAATCCTATTTTCAGGTTTCCTATATTCCAGATCAAGCAAAGTTTTCAGACTATTTTTGATAGATAACAGGCGGGATGCCATAACAAAAAAGGTTATGAGAATTGCTAAACTGATAATACCAGTTAAAATGCCTATTGATTCATCCATTGTAAATACTTTAATTAAGTTATTATAAGTGAATTTGTTAATTGAATAAATAAGATTTAATCAAAGTTATGAAAGGGTAAAATGAGAAACAAATTTATTCGGTATTCTAACTTAGCCTCAATTCTAAGAATTTCCAATTCTTTAAAAAACAAATTAACTTTGACTAAATCCTGCCCTGATATCGGGGTACATTATAGTGATATGCATTTACGGGTCATGATAATGCCATTATTAGCCAAATAGTTTTATTCCAAATTAATAATTGCATTCAATGATTCTGAGAATCTTGTTGCTTTTCTTCAGCTTTTAATGGTGTATTCATCCAAAATCTTCCTGAATTGTCAGAGTTGGAAATACAGTTTTGTTCAAGGGGCGCAGACTGTATAAAACAATTATTCTGAAATTCCAGTGGTTTATTATATTCCTGTACAAAAAGTTCCCTGAACTGACGAAATTCAAGATCTCTTCGTTTGTTAAGGATATTGCCATTAATGTCCTTCATGTTTTTATAAATTAAATGACAGGAATCAAGTTCCTTGTTCTTGAATTTGTCATCTCTTACAGTTATGTACAAGGTGTCGCCGCCAACTTGAACCCTGTTGATCTTCGCTTTTCTTTTACCGATAGTCATGTCGTAATTTTCCATTCTGCTTCCCGAAACAGGATCGATCTTCCTGTTGAAAAAAGATAAAATTGTCATATCAGGGTGACGACCAGCATATGGGCCACCGGCTTGCTCCCATTCTGTTTTCAAAACTTTAAAGAAATTTCTGTCACTCGCATCAGGTATAGTG
>PMIJ01000205.1 GCA_003157015.1 Bacteroidales bacterium | reverse complement strand
AACAGGGAACAGGGAACAGGGAATGAGGGCTAAAGAATGAGAAACTAGCAACAAGAAACGAGGAACGAGCAACAAGTATCAAGATTCGAAAAACGAAAATGAGCAGTCAAAAAGAAAATATTGATAACAATTCGGGCAGAAATGACTTTGAGAATGATCTTATGACTGACTGCATCGATCCGGTTCTGTTTGATACTATAAGTGAATATATGAGGGGAGTCATTGATTTGGAGGATGTGAAAAATGACCCTGCACTTACAGATGGCCGCAATATAGCCAGTGCTATAATATCGGATTACAAAAAAAGTCCTTCAGCAAATAAAGAGAATGAGGAATTCATCCGGGAAATATTCTCTGTATCTGAAGAGGTAATTGTCAGTGAGATTAAAACAATTAAACAGGAGATCAGAGATAATAAACTGAACGATTTAACTGCGGAGTGGGTCAAAGAATGGCACGAGAAAAAACAGAAGGCTGGCCTGAAGGACCCAAAAACAGTTGAGATAAGTGATTTTATAAAAGGTTCAATGCAATCTCCGGAAAATGAACCGGTTATAAAGAGCAACAGTTTGTTTAAAATTATTTCGGGCAGGAACCTCCTTATAAAGTACTCTTCGTTAGCGGCAGCGGCTCTGATCGGTGCATTTATACTGATCAGGACACTTTCCCCCTCGTCAGATCCCGAAAAACTTTTTAACTCATATTATAAACCATTCAACGCTGTTTCTCCGGTTACCAGGAGCTTAAACATCAATGGAGGAGATAATTATTCTTCAGCCATAGAAAACTACAGAACTGGCGATTATCAGAAAGCAGCAATTATGTTTGCCGGTGAATTACAGAATGATCCTTCTGCCAACGCTGCGCAGTTCTACCTTGGTTTATCACAACTTGCCCTGAATAATTATAACCAGGCCATCAATATTTTCTCAGAAGTTGTGGAAAGATCAGCTGAGTTTGGAAAGGACGCAAGATGGTACATGGGCCTCTCCTATCTTAAAATTTCCAATAACAGGAAAGCCGCCGGGTGCTTTGAGATTCTCGCCAGAACAGAAGGTTACTACCATGATCGGTCGGAATTGATTCTCCGACGTCTGAGATAGTATAAAACCGTTCCCCCTGTGGCTGCTATCACCACCAGCAGTATAAGTAAATTATATCTTTTAAAATTTCGTGATACAGGCACATTATCACCGAGCACTTCATAAGCTGCCCAGTAATATGGATTTTTGAATGCAGGTGAAGCTTTCGTAAGATAATCAAGCTTGGCCAGTCGCATTGCCTCATTTTTTTCTTTTCCTTCAGCAAGATGAAAATAGAATCCCGATATGATCGCAGCGCTGACCTCATCATTGATTTCCCATGATGTTTTGATAACAGATGATGCCCCTGCAAGAGTAAAACCACGTGCAAGGCTCATAATGCCCTCTCCGGAATATAAAGTTCCTGTTCCCGAGTTGCATGCACTCAGGACAATCATCGGAGTTTTTATTCTCATCAGGCTTATTTCATAATTATAAAGTTTACCTTCTTCAGGCAAAAGGTTATGTGTGTCGAAAATAAGGTAGGAATATTTTGAATTAACGCTGTCAGACATTGAATGCATGGCAAGATGAAAAATAACCGGTTTTTTCGATACTTTGATAAAATTTGCTTTTGTTGCAATCTCACCACTATATGACTTACCTCTGAACCTTTTAAGAATCGATCCTATCTCAACACCGGCTCCCTTAAGTGAGGAGAGCATTGCCCCCGTGGAAGCAGAATTAAGATAATCAGGAGAAAATGCGAGTACCCTGGCCCCGGTTAATGCATGGCTGTTTTTACTGAAAATAAGCGATGAAGAGTATGCGTACGAAAAGGTATAGTCATTAATCAGGTAATGAAGTCCTTCATAGTCTGCCTGTTCGGGTTCCGGTTTGTATTTAAGAAACTCATCGAAGGGTACCCATCCGATCTCTTCATCAGGAATGATGATGAGTTTTTTTCCGGTAAAATGATCTTCGACTGGTTTTATAAGGTTAATGTACATATAATTAAGCGCACCGGTATATGAAAGGAAGTTATTCCTGGCCAATCCCTTCAATAAAGTAGGATTAGCTGTTTTCCGTATTATTCCTGCATTTCTTAAAAACAGCGAATCGAGCTCCATCTCTCTGAAATCAAGATTGCTGTTTGAAATCAGAAAGACAAACAACTTTCTTTTTCCGTCAGAATATTGATTCGAAAGAAGATAATCAATAATTGTTTCATCTTTTTTCAACTTTTTTTGGATGAGTTCCACTGGAACGGGTTCTATTTTCCTGATCAGATCGTGGAACTGAGGAAACACTTTTTCAATCTCCCCGGTTACTTTTTCTTTTTCGCGGTTCATTTCAAAAAGAGCGTCCTTCCATAGAGAAATTTTATTGCCGTTAGGGGCTGAATTTCGGTTTTCTTCGATTATAAGGTTATTATATGCTGCAATATTTCCGCTTAACCGGTTTTGCTTTTCGCGAAGCGAATCAGGAATAGCTGTGGAATACAACAATTCATTGCCGGTTATCTCGTTACGGAGAATCGCGGCTTTTGCTTTCTGCGCAATGCCATACATCCTGTAACCCATCGAATGATCATGAGTTGTTAAATATAATCTGTAAGCAAGGTGAGTTGCAAACAAATAAGTCTCTTTCTCATTTTCAGCCAGGTAGATACGGCTATCCTCCGACAGGTAATTATTCCTTATCCTGTCGATGAGTTGAAGAGCGAGTTCCATAGTCTCAAGACTTTTGGTGATTGATTTAATATTCATTCCACTGTCTTTCTGCTCATCTGCAGATAATTCCAGAGCTTTTGCTTTACTTTTTAAGTTATCGAGCAGGCGGATATCAAAAAGGGAAGAATCAATTGAAGGGTTTGCAAAGATATCGGGGTTGTTAAAATCTTTTACTACTGCAATAAGGGATTTCTGGTAATAATATAGAGCGGAATCATATTTATTCTGAATTATATAATTGTCTCCCAGGTGTTTATAAGCTAATGATAGGATCGTATGTTTATTCCCATAATTTTTCAGACAAATTGCCATTGCTTTCTTATTTACATCCAGAGACTCTTTATTTTTCCCTTCACTGCTTAGAAGCAAACCATAATCGAAATAGACATCAGCCAATCTGTAATAATCTTTATTATGTTCATAAATAAAACTAGTTATACTTTTTAAATAGAACTCCTGTGCTTTTTTAGAGTTAGCTAATTTTACATATATCTTTGCCATATTAAGATATGTAAGCGATAGATCAGAAAAACTATACTTTGAATTTAATTTAATGTTCTTTTCGAGATAGCTAATTGCTAAAGAATATTGCTTTGTTTCTTGATACGCTATACTAATGTTTATATATACTTGTTCCAAATTGTCAAGATATGTTTTGTTCCCGGAACCCATATTTAGATAAATTCTTATACTTTTCTCTAGATATTCAATTGCCACATCATAAGATTTCATAATGTTATAAATGTATCCCCTATTATTATAAACGGCCGCTAGGTCCAGAGAATTCTGATCATTTTTACTTATCAATGATTCAGCTTTTAAATTGTATTCAAGTGCCCGGTCATATCTGCCAAGAGATATTTCAATAGCACCAAGATTACTATATGCTGCAATAAACTGTCCATTGGTAAGGGGAATCTTTGACTGAAGAAAAATGCGTAAAGTATTTTCTGCCTTAACTAAGTCTCCAGCATTATACTGTTCTAGAAATTTTTGAAACAATAATTTTTTATCTTCATTTTGTGCTTCAGAATACTCTATTAAGACAAATGAAAATATTAAACAAACTAACCAAAAGGCTTTTTTCAATTCTTAAAATTATGTTAACCCTTTATAAAGCTGATTTTTCAAGCAAATTACTAAAAAAAACATAAAAAGAAAAGGCGTGTTTCCTAAGCAGGAAAGACGCCTTAATCGAAGAATGAATAATCTAGTCTTAAAATTAGAATTTTGGAATAATAATTATGGGTGCTCCTCCATTGGCTTCCCCATCTGTACCACCGCCCCTTACATAACTCATTGCCTGCATGTTCAGTATCTCATTTTCTGATAGCAAAGAAATTAACTGATCAAAATTTCTCATTGTTTCTGATGATTTGTCTGCGCTTTTCATGATTTTATTTTTTTAGTTATTAATTAAAGTTTGACGTTTTATCGGGATATGTAATAAAATGTTACCCTTATATTATTAACAATAACTTTTCAACCATGAAAATTTCTAATGTCATTAAACTGTCATACCGTTGCACCTTTATACCTTTATGCCGTTGTACCGTTACTTTTCCCACAGTTTTTGATCACTCGCGGTAACAATTCGGCCATTAATCTTATAAAACATTGTTATCAGACTGAATTACCCTTTAGAAATTCAATAATTAGAAAGTGGTCCAGGTAAATAAAAAATTTATATTCAAAATATTTATAGAATGGCGGCAAAATATTATGTGGCCGTAAGGCCAAGGATAAATGAGAACCATGCGGTACATAAGGAAGGATGTCCTTTCCTGGCTGACGAAGAAGAGAGGATTTTTCTGGGTGTTTTTGCTTCAAATCACGATGCAGTGAAAGAAAGCCGACGACATTTTTTTTCATCAGAGGGTTGCCTCTTCTGTTCCAAAGAACAAAAGCCACACAATGTAAAAACAATGACAAATGAATTGGTTGAAAAAGAGCTGATTCCGGCTGAGCTGGAGGGGTCATCATTATTTTACGAGGGATTGATTTATTGTGTAAACTGAGGATAAGCACAGGGTAAAAATATTGTGATATGGGACCGAGAACCGAGAACCGAGTACCCAGGATATGCAATTGACCACTGCCGCTCTGTGGTATAAGATTAAAGATCTATTGTAAATTTATCAGCATCATTTGTAACAGGGAAATTTTTCCTGAAACCTGTGAGCTCGGCAAGCGATATTTCTGCAGAAACCGAACACTCCCCTTCACTTGCCGCTGATACGATTAAATCGCCCCGCGGATTTATTATAGCTGATTCACCGCAATAAGCGATGCCGGCCTTATCGGTTCCACTCCTGTTAGATCCTGCCACATAACATTGATTTTCAATTGCCCTGGCTTTCAAAAGTGTAGTCCATACATTCTTCCGGCTTACAGGCCAGTTTGCGGAGTATATGATCAGATCTGACATCTCCCTGTTCCTGCTCCAGACAGGAAAACGCAGGTCATAACATATGTAAGGGCATATTTTGACTCTCCTGAAACTGAAAATCAGTCTCGATTTACCAGCAGAGAAATGCTTATCCTCTCCTCCCATGCTGAACAGATGTCTTTTATCATAATGGCTGACTGTGTTATCAGGAGAAACAAATACCCACCTGTTATAGAAATTCATATTATGTTGAACTATATAGCTTCCGCATAATCCAAATTTACCCTTTTCGGACATGCTTTTCATCCATTTAAATGTTTCGCCGTCAGGAGGTTCGCTTAGTTTTTCAGGATTCATTGAAAAGCCGGTATTGAACATTTCTGGCAATATGACGAGATCTGTCTGATTGAACAACGGGGTAATGAGCCTTGAAATATTCTCAAAATTCTGGTTTTTATCTTCCCACACAGTGTCGGGTTGGATTACTGATATATTCATAATCAGCAAAGGTAATATTTGTAACAATAACTTAAGACTGATCTTCTTTAACAGCAAAATTCGCAAGTTTTGAATACACATACGCAATGAACCCCTAGAAGATTCGGATCCTTCTTCGTTAAGATATTCTGTACACTAGGTAAGAGCCCCGGTCCTCCTAAAGGGGGACTTAATTGTGGATCTAGGAATAATTACGTTTATGTGCGGAAATAAGCCCCCCTTGGGGGGTTTGGGGGTAAAAAAGCTAAGTAAATATGCAAATCCATATTAGAACAAAAAAGGCTGCCCCTTTTGAGACAACCTCTTCTTTTATTCAATAGGTTCAGGTTAATTATTTCTTTTTCAACGAAGTATAATAATCATTAAATATACTGGTAATAAGTGGCCTATAATAAAGCCAGAAAAATCTTCTTGTATCATCGGGTTTATCAGAGAAGAAGATTCCCTTGAGTTTTTCCACACCTTTGACCCTGGCTGTACAGAATGGTAAATCATAGGTAGCAAAATCACCTGAAAAATAATATGTTCTTTGTATTATAGGTTCCTGAATAACTGCGGGAAACTCATTCATTAAAGAATTGTTAACCAGAAGGGTATCGCCCAATGGTGTTGTATCAAGCCTGAATTTAGAAATAACCTTGTTCTGAAGAGGATCGATAATATCAAACCACTGGTCAAACGCAACTGAGGGGATGACTCCAAACTTTTGTGCAGAAGCGTCATCAGTGACAATTCTTGGTATAGGATTCCTCAATTGTTTCCCCTCTTCGAGAACAACAATATCTTTTTCTTTCAGTATTACAATCCCTGGTTTTGTGAATTTCCATGGTTTCTTATATTCTTTGCGGTACATTGCCGTCATCCAGATAGGGAAATCAGTGCCTGTCGTATCAAGAGAACTGAAATACTTTCCGGTCCATCCTGAGAAGGTTATCCCAAGTTTTTCCTGGGTCCTGACAGATTCAAATTCAGCTGTAGGATAATCGAATGAGTTATATTCCATTATGATGAGCTTGTTCCTGTCTTTCATTTCCTTAAGAAGCAGGAAGTCAGTGTTATTCAGTCCACCATAAATTTTCCTTGATTTGCGGCTTTTGTTTATCCCTCTGAACCAGTCATTAAAAAAAACTCCATAAGTGTCAGTAAAATAAATGGCATCATTTTTATTGGCAAGATTTATAATATCGGCAAGATGATAATCATTTCTGTCCCATTTTTTATCGCGCAAAGGACGTTGTGGAAAAAAACCGTAATAATCTTTTTTATATGAATAGCCTGTGTTGCTTTCTTTCTTTACATATCTCTCATTGGTTAGTATCCAGCTGAATGGTTTGTGATGTTCTCTTTCAAGCGTTGGAACAGTCTTGTCAACTATAATGATATCCAGCGGTTTTTTGGTCTGAATGCTCCATCGGATCAGATTAATTACAGGCAGGGCAATAATTACTGCCACGATAATAACTACTATAAGCAGAGTTTTTTTCATAACTGAATATATCTGAATGTATTCAAATACAATAACTACGACCCTGAATTTTCCAAAAATTCAATTTCAATTGTTAAAAGTATTAATTTTTTTTCTTAAAGAAAATAAATTTGAGGCAATTTAGTAAAAAATATTGAACCGCAAAGAGACTTAGTAACCACAAGATGAATTATTGCCTCTTTTGTCAGCAGCCCCTGCCTTTTTCCCTCCGGGAAGAATCATGATTGCATTGACAGAGCCGATTGATGAGCGTTCTTGTAATATGTAACCCATGCTTTTGAGTTTTTTCAATGCAACACTGTCAATTGCATTCTTTTCATAGCTGATAAGGTCGGGTAACCATTGATGATGAAATCTCCCGGCATTGACTGCCTGCCCAATATTCATCCCGAAGTCCAGAACATTTATAATTACCTGAAAGACGGTTGTGGGAATGGTTGAACCTCCCGGAGATCCCAAAACCAGGAGTAGTTTTCCATCCTTTTCTACCATTGAAGGAGACATCGAACTAAGCATTCTTTTTCGCGGCTGAACAGAATTGGCTTCGCCTCCCACAAGACCATACATATTTGGAAAACCGGGTTTCACAGAAAAATCATCCATCTGGTTGTTAAGCAAAAATCCGGCACTATCCACTACAACACTATTTCCGAATGTGTTGTTTAGGGTCGTTGTTGCTGACACAGCATTTCCATACTTATCAATAACAGAATAGTGAGTGGTTTCCTCGCTAATGTAGCCTTCGGGTGAACCTGGTTTTATATTCTCAGAGGGAGTTGCTTCCTTTTCATTATAAGTGCTCATGCGGTTAAGCAGGTATTTCTTGTTGATTAATTGATCAACAGGGATATTTACAAATTCCGGATCACCAAGGTATTCAGATCTGTCGGCAAAGGCTCTTTTTTCAGCTTCAGCGATAAGATGAACCGTCTCAGGAGAATTAAATCCCCATTCTTTTAATTTATATGGGTCTGTCATTTTTAAGAGCTGAATAAGAATAATGCCCCCGCTTGAAGGAGGCGGCACAGTAATAATTCTGTAGCCTCTATAGTCTGCATTCAGAGGTATCCTTGAAACTGATTTGTACTCCTTTAGATCCTGTTCGGTGACTATCCCGTTTCCTCTTTTCATCTCCTTCGCAATAAGACGGGCGGTTTTTCCCGAATAAAAGCCGTCGCGACCATAGTCTCTGATTCTTTTCAGTGTCTCAGCCAGGTCTCTCTGAATAAGAATATCACCCTTCTTCCAGGTTGAATCTTTCACAAATGCAGGTCTGAAACTGTTTCTTTCAATAAAGGTCTTCCTGTTTGAATTAAAATCCTCAGCTTGTCTTTCCGAAACTGGAAATCCCTTTTCTGCCAGGTCAATTGCCGGTTGGATCACTTCAGAAAATGGCAACCTGCCATATTTTGAATGGACATTTATCATTCCATCCACTGTGCCCGGTACAGCACTGGACAGATGAGTACCGGTACTAAGGCCTTGCGACACATTGCCCGAACCATCAAGATACATATTGCGTGATGCTTTTGCAGGAGCTTTTTCCCTGTAATCAATCACGTCAGTTTTCCCTTCGGGCGTCCTTATCAGCATAAATCCTCCACCTCCTATATTGCCGGCCTCTGGATAGCATACCGCCAGAGCAAATTCGGTGGCTACTGCAGCATCAATGGCATTCCCTCCTTTCTGCAAAATCCTGACACCTATCCTTGAACTCTGAAGATGCGCAGAAACAACCAACCCACTGTCAACAATTATAATTGGTCCTTCAGTAAATACGGGTTTTTCATTGGCCGAGTGAACTGAACAAGCTAATAAAATAATCAGGGAAAAAAACAGGCCGATAAGTTTATTCATTAATATGAGATTTTATAAATTATTAATAATAAATCTTTTACTTAGTGTCACTTTGTGTTTCACTTTGTGTTCCTTGGTGATAAAAAAAAAGTAACCACGAAGTCGCACAAAGGTCTTCACCAAGGGGCACAAAGGAATTTAACTGCAAATGCATTCACTTATACAATAATAATAATAAACCCATTATTAATACTCAACTCAATGCGAAATCTCCGAGAACAAAAATTGTTTTGTACTTTTACGTAAACATTTTTATAATGCTGTCAAATCAACCACTGGCTGAAAGATTAAGACCAAGAGAACTCAGCGAATTCTGCGGGCAGGAGCATCTGGTCGGCAAAAACGCAGTCCTGAGGAAGGTAATTGAATCGGGAAATATTCCGTCATTTATCCTTTGGGGACCTCCGGGTGTTGGAAAAACGACTCTCGCCGGCATTATAGCAAATACACTGAAAAGACCTTTTTTTCATTTGAGCGCCGTACACTCAGGAGTAAAAGATGTAAGAGAAACAATCGAAAAAGCCAAAAGCCAGCAATTCTTTAACCAGCCCAATCCAATCCTCTTCATAGATGAGATTCACAGATTTAATAAATCACAACAGGATTCACTTCTGAGTGCCGTGGAACAGGGAACTATTACTCTCATCGGAGCAACCACAGAGAATCCTTCATTTGAGGTTATATCTCCTCTTCTTTCAAGGTGCCAGGTATATGTGATGAAACCATTAACCGAGGAGGAGCTTTTAATTTTAATGAATAAAGCGTTAAAGAAGGACATTTACCTTGCTGAATATAATATTGAAATTGCAGAACACGAGGCACTCATACGAGTTTCAGGCGGTGATGCAAGGAAACTGTACAATGCACTCGAACTCGTTGTAAGCTCGGAAGCTGATGAATCCGCTCCAGATAAAATAGTTATTAACAACGAGATGGTATTGAGACACGTCCAGAAGAATCTGGCACTCTATGACAAGAACGGAGAGCAGCATTATGATATAATTTCCGCATTTATAAAATCTCTGAGGGGAAGCGATCCAAATGCTGCAGTCTACTGGCTTGCCAGGATGGTTGAGGGAGGAGAAGATCCCAAATTCATTGCAAGGCGCATGCTGATACTTGCTGCTGAGGATATCGGTATAGCCAACCCTAATGCCTTGCTTCTTGCCCAGGCTTGCTTTGAAGCTGTAAACGTTATTGGGTGGCCTGAATCGCGTATTATTTTATCGGAAGCAGCTATCTACCTCGCCACATCGCCGAAAAGCAACTCTTCATATATGGCTATTGACAACGCGATAGCTGTCGTCAGATCAGAAGGCGATCTGCCTGTCCCGTTACACATCAGGAATGCACCTACAACTCTCATGAAAAACCTTGGATATGGAAAAGAGTACAAATATGCGCACAGTTACTCAGGAAATTTTGTTCCAGATAATTTTCTGCCTGAAGAGATAAAGGGTAAGGTGTTTTATGATCCCGGGCTTAATCCAAAAGAGGAAGAAGTAAGAAAAAGGCTCGCCGCAATGTGGAAAGATATTTATGATTATGGTAAAAAATAAGTCTGTGTTCCTAAGTGACTCCTCAGTGCTCCTCTGTGAAAGTTCTTGATATTTCTCTTTTATTACACAGAGAACCACAGAGTTTCCACAGAGAAACACAGAGAAAATCTAATCAATATTTTTTTTACAAATATTTTTTTACCTTTGTTATAATATGTCACAAGCTGTTATAAATATTCCAGGAATAAAATTTACTGAATCCGGCAATTTTCTTTTGATTGCTGGTCCATGTGTTGTTGAAAGCGAGGAAGTTGTTTTTGAAACTGCAGATCATCTGAAAAAGTTATCAGTGAAATATCAGATTCCTTTTGTTTTTAAATCATCATACAGAAAAGCGAACAGATCAAAGAGTGATTCATTTTCGGGAATCGGAGACATTAAAGCGCTGAAAATACTCGCAGAAGTCGGGAAGAAATATTCAGTGCCTATTATCACTGATATACATAACCCGAATGAAGCTGAAATGGCAGCTGAATATGTTGATATCCTGCAAATACCTGCTTTCCTGTGCCGGCAGACCGATCTACTTGTCGCAGCTGCTGTTACCGGCAAATGGATTAACATTAAGAAAGGTCAGTTTCTATCGGGTTCATCAATGAGATTTGCTGTGGAGAAGGTAAAGGAATCGGGCAACAGTAAAATTTTGCTGACAGATCGCGGAAACATGTACGGTTATCAGGATATAGTGGTCGACTTCAGGAACATCCCGATTATGAAACAGATCGGCGTACCTGTAATTATGGATATTACACACTCACTGCAGCAACCTAATCAGGAACACGGGGTCTCAGGAGGCAGACCGGAAATGATTGAGACCTTAGGGAAAGCAGCAATAAGTGTGGGTGCCGACGGCATTTTTATTGAAACTCATCCAAACCCTGGCGTTGCAAAATCTGATGGAGCCAATATGTTGAAACTCTCAGAGATGGATAAACTTCTAAATAAACTCGTTGCATTAAGAAAAACAATAAATTCATTTAATTATTAATCATTAATACCAATTGTATGAAGAAACTAACTTTTATTATGGCAGGATTGATAATGATGTCTGTCATAAACGCACAAACACTCGATGAAATCGTTAAGAAGTATACTGAAGCCAACAAGCTTGATCATGTTGCCAGTCTGAAAACGATAAAGATCACCGCTAATATGTCAGTGGCTGGTATGGAAATGCCAATGGTGTTCTATATGAAGAATCCGGATAAAATCAAATCTGTAACTTCTTTTAACGGTCAGGATATGGTTCAGGCATATGACGGTGAGAAAGGGTATTCTATAAATCCTATGACAGGTTCGACCGATCCTGTTGAAATGACTCCGGAACAGGTGAAACAAACTCTCAGAAGCAATATCTTCCAGAATTCAATGGCCAACTATTTAAAGAATGGGCAGCTTGCCCTCGCCGGTGAAGAAAATGTAAATGATAAGCCGGCATATAAAATAAAGGCTACCGTTGAAGGCGGATTAGTTATTGACATGTTTATCGATAAAAGCTCATATTTTCTTGTTAAAACATCTACCACAACTGAAATGAATGGAATGACCGTGACCATGGATTCATATCCTTCAGATTATACGGAAACCAGCGGCATAATGATACCTATGAAAACCTCTACATCTGCACAGGGTATGGATATCATCATTAATTTCACAAAGGTCGAAGTTGATGTTCCGATGGAAGATAGCTTTTTTAAGATCAAATAAATTATTTTTAAACACAACCAGCAACAAATAGGTAGAGACAGGTCTGAGACCTGTCTCTACAATAAATAAATCTTTTAAAAACATTACAATGGACCAATAAAAAATGACGGGCAGTTTGTGTCCGTCATTTTTTTAAACAGCTGGCCTGTAAGCCGGATTCTGTGCGGTTTTGGTTTCTGCAAAAGAAATTAAAACCGTCTTCCATCATTTATCTTGGCACGGCATCGCTGCCGGGCTCATACGACCTACCCCCCGGCATCGGACGAGCAGTCCTTGGCGCCGGTATACATGGTCTTTCAACCCATAAGATGTACGGCTCCGTGTGTTGCCACCCGGACCGGTAAGCTCTTACCTCACCTTTTCACCCTTATCCGCCAGCTGGCGGATGGTTATTTTCTGTTACACTACTATACCCTCACGGATATCTTCCCGTTAGGAAGTATGGTGCTCTTTGTTGCCCGGACTTTCCTTGGCGCCTTATAGCGCCACGATGGAACAGCCTGCTGCGGTGCAAAGGTAAGAAATTGCGGGGTATTTCGAATGCACTCTATATAATAATGGCTAGTTTTGCACCCTGAAAGAAGTTTGGAGTGCCTAAAGTTTAAGAAAACTGGATAAAGCTGATTCTAGGTACTTTAGGCATTTTAGGCACTCCAGGCACTCTAGGCACTTTAGGCACTTTATGAATTGATACTTATGAGAGATATTGACATTAACGACTACGACTATGATTTACCAGCAGATCGAATTGCCCAATATCCTGCCGATGAAAGAGACAAATCACAATTACTTATTTATAAAGACGGTAAAACAGTAAAAGATACTTTCAGAAACATCACTGACTATTTACCATCCGGCTCACTTCTTGTTTTTAATAATACACGTGTAATCCGTGCCCGGATTCTTTTTCAGAAAGAGAGCGGTGCAAATGTTGAAATATTTTGTCTTGAACCGCTCTCTCCAAAAGAATATTCACTCTCCTTCAGTTCAAAGGAACCTGTTGAATGGAAATGTATAGTCGGAAACCTGAAAAAGTGGAAAAACGGCATTCTGGTAACTACTTTTAAATATAAGGGAACGTCGTATAAGCTCAGTGCAGAGCGTATTCAATCCTTCGGTGAAACATTGCGCATAAGATTTTACTGGAACACAAGTGATATATGCTTTGGAGAAGTATTGGAACTAACGGGTCACATTCCTCTGCCTCCATACATTAACAGGACGGATGCTGCTGAAGATGCTGAGAGGTACCAGACAGTTTATTCAAGTGTAAAGGGATCTGTTGCAGCTCCCACAGCCGGTTTGCATTTCACAGATTATGTGTTTGAAAGCATCAGGACAAGAGACATAAAAACAGCGGAATTGACCCTGCATGTTGGTGCTGGAACTTTTCAGCCGGTAAAGGCCAGGAATATTTATGACCACGAAATGCATTGTGAACATTTTTCAATAGATACAGGGGCAATCAGAAAAATAATGGAACAAAAGGGAAAGGTAATAGCTGTTGGGACAACATCAGTCAGAACCCTCGAAACTCTTTATTGGCTGGGAGTTAAGCTGATACAAAAACCATCATATAATTTATCGGGTCTTTCTTTTGGTCAGTGGGAGCCATATGAAATGACTGGAAATGTCTCTGCGGAAAAATCGATGGAAGCGTTGTTGAGATATATGTATGAAAGGAAAATAAATTATCTAGAAGCTGTTACAAGTATTATGATTGTCCCGGGCTATGAATTCAGGTTGACTAATGGAATCATTACCAATTTTCATCAGCCGCGGAGTACACTCCTGCTACTTGTTTCAGCTTTCACCGGTAATAAATGGAAAGATATTTATACTTTTGCTCTTGAGAACGGATTCAGATTCTTAAGTTACGGTGACAGTTCACTTTTATTGAAATAACTACATCATTCATCAATAGAACAATGCATTTCATCAAATTAAGTTTTCACAACGAAATTTTTAGTTTAATTTTGATAATAAATCTAATTTTCGTTAATTTGATATCAAAATAATTTCAGTATGGACGGAAACAGGCTAATGCAACAGGTGACAAGCATTTTCTCGGTATTTATGGTTGTTTTTTATCTTGGAGTGGGTTGGTTTTTAGTTTTCCGTTCCGATCTGAGTTATCTTGACAAACCTGTCAGAGTAATCGTTGGGTCGGCATTCATTTTTTATGGTGTTTACAGGGCATTCAGAACCTATGTCAAAATTGTGGAGGTTTTCTTTACAAAAGACAAAGATGAAGAATAGAAATATTTCATTCCGTAGCATGTTCTTGGCATATACTTTGCAGTAATTAGAATGGAATTGTTTCCATTTAATAAATTTAGAAATATGAACAGAGTATCAGTTATTCAAAATTTTATTATTATTGCGTGCCGGAATAAAAGATTTACACATACGAATGAAGTGAACAGGACTTTCAGCCATAAATTATTATTGCTTTTTCCCCTTCTGGGAATGGCGCTAATGATTGCCTCATGCGGCACTATGGGAAAGCCTGCAACCAATGAAACACCGACCAGGGGTAATATACATATAGTCGCAGATGAATCATTTCAACCACTTATTGAAACTGAAGTATTTACTTTTACACATCTTTATAAAGGAGCTCAGATCAGACCCTTTTTTAAGCCTGAATATGATGTGATAAATGATTTCATGCGCGATTCCGTTAAAGTCATCGTTACCAGTAAAAAGCTATCAGATGCTCAGATACAATACCTGCGCGACACTCTGATTATAGCTCGTACAACAACTTTCGCATACGACGCGCTAGCTCTTATTACAAACCGTGATAATAAAGACACTCTTATAAAATATAATACTGTTAAAGATATTTTCCTCGGGAAAATTAAGAAATGGAAAGATATCAACGAAAAATCGAAACTTGGCAATATCCGTGTTATCTTTGACAACAAGAAGTCGGGAAATGTCAGATACTTTAAAGAACTTTTTGAGATAAAAGATTCACTGAGCGGGAATTTCTTTGCGGTCAATAATAATGCAGAAGTTATAAATTTCGTCTCGAGGAATCCTGATGCACTTGGCATCATTAGCGTAAACTGGATAAGTGATAAGCATGATTCTCTCTCATTGAGCTTTATTAATAAGGTTAATGTGGTTGCAGTATCGCAGCAATATATTAATGACGGAACTTATTATCGTCCGCAACAGGGTTTTATATATGACAAAGAGTACCCCTTCGTAAGAGAAATTTACCTTATTTCGAGGGAAACATTTCGCGGATTGGGTTCGGGATTTATAAACTGGGCATGTGCAGAACAGGGACAAAGAATAGTGCTTAAATCAGGTCTTGTTCCCGCAACTATGCCGATAAGGTTGGTACAGATAAAACATTAGGGGCAGGGCACCCGTATAAAGGACCGAGGAACGAGAAACCGGTAGCTGGAAAAATGAGTTTGGGAAAAATGTATTTTATTATAATAAGCACCAAAACTGATATCAAATAATGATCGCTATGAAAC
>PMIJ01000109.1 GCA_003157015.1 Bacteroidales bacterium | reverse complement strand
CAATGCGCTCGCGGGGATTCAATAGTTATGGTCATCACTTTAGCAGATTTATAAACAGATAGTCTTTAAAATCAATAGATGCCTTTCCTCCCATGACTTCCGGCATTGTGTAAGATTGAACTGCAGTTATATGATTTATACGGAAATTGAACCACAGAATTATACCACGTTCCGTTCGCTGCGAATCAATACATCCTTTATTTATAGGCTAAAAATTTCCATGCCCCTATGCGTTTTATCCGGACAGAAAAACTATTCCTCCGGAGTTTTAAGATCTCCAAGGGGATAATACGGAAACATATTTTCCTCCATCCATTTATTTGCCTGAACTGGTGTCATCTTCCAACCCGACGGACAGTTTGATACTATTTCCACAAGGCATGTACCAATGTTACGCTTCTGGTACTGAACTGCTTTTCTTATTGCTTTCTTAGTCTTTTTAACATTGGCTGCAGTGTGAACACTCTGCCGGGTAACATAGTAAGAACCAGGCAGGGATGCAACTATATCAGTGATTTTAAGCGGATTCCCCATAGTTTTAACATCTCTTCCATAGGGTGATGTAGATGATTTCATTCCCGGGAGGGTTGTGGGCGCCATCTGGCCTCCGGTCATGCCATAGATACCATTATTTATAAAAATAATCATAATATTTTCCCCCCTGTTGCATGCATGAATTGTTTCAGCAGTGCCTATAGCTGCAAGATCACCGTCACCCTGATATGTAAAAACAAATTTTTCTGGTAACAGACGCTTGATAGCTGTTGCCACAGCAGGGGCCCGGCCATGTGCAGCCTCCTGCCAGTCAATGTCGAGATAATTATACATAAAGACAGAACATCCTACCGGAGATACCCCTATGGCTTCAGATTGAAGACCTTCTTCACTAAGTATTTCAGCAATGATCCTGTGAGCAGTACCATGACCGCATCCGGGGCAATATGACAGGGTGTTCTCTGTCATAATATCAGTTTTCTTATATACCAGATTCTCCGGTTTAATAATTTCTTTGATCCCTGTATATTGAACCATTTTTTAGCCTCCTATGAATTTTGATTTCAGATTTTCAACCACCTCTTCAGGGGTTGTTACAATACCACCCATTCTGCCAAAATGATAAACAGGAACTTTCCCGTTTACTGCAAGAAGAACATCTTCTACCATCTGACCTGCACTCATTTCTACTGAGAGCATGCCCTTTACTTTTCCAGCCAGTTCATTGATTCTTTTTGAGGGAAACGGGAAAAGTGTTATAGGCCTTAACAAGCCTGCTTTAATTCCCTGCTCCCTTGCAAGCTGGACTGACTTCTGACAGACCCTGGCACTTGTACCGTATGCAACCAAAAGGTATTCAGCATCTTCGCATAAAAACTCCTCATATCGTACCTCTTTCTCCCTTATCTCATCATATTTAGCCAGCAGTTTCCTGTTAAACACTTCCTGGCGGTTGGGATCCAGGTCAAGTGAAGTTATTATATTTCTTTCCCTTGTTGGACGTTTACCGGTAGTCGCCCATTCCGGAACAGTTTTTGATCTTTCTTTAAAAGGGCTGAGATAAACTTTTTCCATCATTTGTCCTATCGCACCGTCTGACAGCATTAATACCGGATTCCTGTATTTAAAAGCCAACTCGAAACTCAGACCCACAAAATCAGCCATCTCCTGTACTGATGCAGGGGCCAGCACAATAAGATGATAATCACCGTGCCCTCCCCCTTTAGTTGACTGAAAATAATCAGATTGCGCAGGCTGTATGGTTCCAAGGCCCGGACCACCTCTGACAACATTTACAATAAGACATGGCAACTCTGCTCCTGCAATATACGATATGCCTTCCTGTTTGAGGCTTATCCCGGGGGAAGAGGAGGTTGTCATAACTTTCTTACCGCAAGCCGCACCCCCGTAAACCATGTTAATAGCTGCAACTTCGCTCTCTGCCTGAAGGACAATCATTCCCGTCGTCTTGGAAGGATTAGCCTTCATCAGATATTCTATAATCTCAGTCTGTGGTGTAATAGGATATCCAAAGTACCCGTCCACTCCGGCACGAATCGCAGCTTCAGCAACTGCTTCATTACCTTTCATCAATCTTAATTCCTTTTCCATTGATGTTTATATTTTTGTTTTATAAACTGTTATAACACCGTCAGGACAAACCATTGCGCAATTAGCGCAACCTATACACAGCTCCGGATTTGCCGGAAATGCATAGTTATAACCTTTCCCGTTCACATCTTTTGCCATAGCGATGGTGCCTGTCGGACAAGTAACCATGCATACTTCGCATCCTTTGCATTTCTCAACATCTACCACAATACTGCCCCTTATCTTTGCCATATTCTTAAATATTATTTTTTTAGACTGGATGATCTTCACTGAATTTTTTTAACCGTAAGGCCAGGTCAGAAAATTGTTCCCTGGGAACCTGTGAAACACATGCCCTCAAACCATCAGGTCTGTCGCTCCCTGTAGTAAGGAGCGAAATAGCGCTGATTCCATAACAGAGAAGCTGCTCAATAAGGTTAGAACCTGACATTCCCGGATAGGCGATAGTAAAATAAAATCCATCTGCCAGCGGTTCATCAAGGTCCCTGTCATATACTATCCTGAAACCATTTGAAACAAACATCTTTTTCATCTCCCTGGCCTTCTCTCCATATTCCAGTAAATCGTCGCGGTATTTATAAGTACCATCATTAACGGCTTTCAATAGAGCAGCCAAACCAAATTGAACAGAATGAGAAACTCCTGCTGAAAGACCATACAAAGCACCAAAGATAGCTGAATGTCCAAATTTATCTGTCGAATAATATCTTAAAAGGTCCGGATAAGATCTATCAAAAAGATGATCAGATATGGCCATCATTCCGATTCTCTGACCCGCATAGCTGAATATTTTAGAACTCGAAATAAGCATAATATATTCATCAGTGTAACGGGCAACTGTTGGCTGGAATGGTGGTTTCCCGGGTTTTGAATAGTCTTTCCTGAAATCCATTCCAAAATAAGCCAGATCTTCAATTACGATAACATCGTATTTCTTTGAAAGTTCGCCGATTATTGCCAGTTCATCTTCGGTGAGGCATATCCATGACGGATTATTCGGGTTAGAAAACAGCAGGGAGGATATCTTTTTAGTTTTCAGATATGATTCGAGCTTTGCTCTCAGTTTTTTCCCCCGGTAATTATAGATATCAAAAGAACAACAATCGTGACCAAGCATCTTAACCTGCTGCTTCTGAACGGGAAACCCCGGGTCAATAAATAAAGATCCCTCTTTAGTTCTGTCATTTCTGTTTGCTACCAGGAAACTAACCATTGCGGCCATCATGGACCCAACCGTTGGGATACATCCCTGAGGCTTGATATCAATATCCAGAAAAAGCTTAATAAATCTTGAAGTTTCATTTTTCAGCGGTTCTATTCCTGAAATATCGGGATAAACTGATGCAACCCCTCTTTTAAGTGCAGCAATTTCCGCATCAATTCCAATCTGATTAGCGGGAAGGCCTGGAACACCCATTTCCATTCTGATAAATTTAACCCCTGTTTCCTCCTCAATTTTATTTACAAGGTGAACAATCTCGCGAATCGAAGATGCTCCGGGAGAGGGAATATCGTTGGTTCTGGCCAGGGTCATTATCAACTCATATGATATGGGAACTTCTTTCATTTTTTAAAAAGAATCAATACTTCCTTTGATCAATTACACGTTTGGATTTGCCTTCACTTCTTTCAATTATTTTTGGTTCAACCAGAGTCACCTTAATTCCCAGCCCGAGAGAACTCTCGAGATTATTCTGAAGTTTCTGCCGGAGAGTTTCCAGCTGACTTATTTTATCCTGAAAGAAAGCCTCATCGACCTCAACTTTAAGTTCCAGAGTATCAAGGTTATTTACCCTGTCAACAATTAAAAGGTAATGAGGTTTTATTTCACTCATCTCAAGAAGAACGCTTTCAACCTGTGAAGGAAAGAGATTAACACCCCGTATAATGAGCATATCATCACTCCGACCGAGACATTTTTCCATCCTTACCATCGTTCTGCCGCATTTGCACTTTTCACTGGTAAGCCTCGTCAGATCACGCGTCCGGTAACGAATAAGAGGCAACCCCTCTTTTGTAATTGTTGTAAATACCAATTCTCCTGTACTTCCTTCAGGTAAAACCTGTAGTGTTTCCGGGTCTATGATTTCGGGGTAAAAATGATCTTCATTAATGTGTAAACCCGCCTGAACCTGACACTCGCTGGCCACTCCGGGACCAATAACTTCGCTTAATCCATAGATGTCAATAGCTTTAATTCTCAGTTTATCCTCTATCTCCCTTCTCATGTTTTCTGTCCAGGGTTCAGCCCCAAAGACTCCAACTCTCAGCTTTAAATCATCACGGTTGATACCGCTCTCCTGTATTGCTTCTGCAAGAAAAAGTGCATATGAAGGAGTGCATGCCAGAACAGTGCTTCCAAAATCGTGCATGAGCTGAATTTGTCTTACAGTGTTACCGCCTGAAATCGGAATAACTGAGGCTCCTATCTTTTCACCCCCGTAGTGAAGTCCGAGACCTCCTGTAAAGAGACCATAGCCATATGCAACCTGAATGAAGTCATTTCTGTTAGCTCCGGCGCTGGTGAGTGTGCGTGCCATCACCTCGGACCATGTTGAAATATCATTTCTTGTATAACCAACAACTGTCGGTTTTCCAGTGGTGCCTGAAGAAGCATGAACACGCACAATTTCGCTCATGGGAACTGCAAATAGGCCGAAAGGATAATTGTCTCTAAGATCAGATTTTGTGGTAAAAGGCAATTTTACAATATCATCAATTGATTGTATGCTTTCAGGTCCAATGCCTGCTTCCTGCATTTTGTTACGGTAATAAGGCACATTGAAATACACTCTTTCTACGGTTTCCCTGAGTTTATCGCTTTGAACATGCTTGATTCCGTTTCGATCCATGCACTCGAAATGGCGGTTCCAGATTTCCATATATGAAGATTTAATCCAAAGAGTTAATCAATTTTCGAAATCTACTATTAAAATAATCAATTTATTAAATTCCTCCTTGTTGCGCCCCCTGGCCTACGCCAACTGGCGGAGTCCTTCCCCCTAAAGGGGGGTTGAGGAGCTAAATTTTATATAAATCACTGGCTTTCAGCAATTCCATTTCATGGCTCTTAAGTGCTTTAATTGCATTCTCTGTATCACTGCAGCGCAGAATAATAATTGACTTGGCTCCGACAGAAAATGCATAGGTGTATTCAACACTGATATCCAGATCTGAAAGAATCCTTAATATTTTTGCATAGTGTTTTGCTTCATTGGGAGCCATAACTGAAATAACTTCAGTAAGATTAACCGTAAAATTTTGCTTTTTCAGCAATTCTCTTGCCCTTTCAGGATCTGATACAATAAGACGCAGAATACCGAATTCGGTCGTATCAGCAACACTTAATGCAGTTATCCTGATATTCTCCTCCCCAAGAACTTCAAGCACTTCTGTAAGACGTCCTGATTTATTTTCAAGAAAAATTGATAACTGATGTATAATCATATCTTTAACAATTTTATGGGTAAAAAGAATTTTCGAATATAAATATAAAATTTAACAGGAAGCAAAATCTATAATAAGATTACCTCTCAATTCTGATCCTGGCGTCAACAACAGTAATGCCATCAGGGCTTCCAATGAGAGGATTCAGGTCCATCTCCTTTATTTCAGTTGCATACCTTAATAAACTTGACAGCCTTACTATTATCTCTGCAAACTTGGGTTCATTAATTCCTGGTTTTCCTCTTGTACCTTTAATGATGCTATAACTTCTGAGGCTTCTGATCATCGATTCTGCTTCATTGAAGGTAAGAGGGGCCAGACCCGATGACACATCGCCAAGAACTTCAACAAAGATGCCTCCTAAACCACAAAGAATTATATGACCGAACCTTGGTTCATATTTAGCTCCGATAAATAGCTCCGTGCCTGAAAGCATTTGTTGAACAAGCACTGCTTTTACTCCCTTAATCTGCATCATTCTTCTGAATTCAGCCTCAAGATGTTTCACCGATTTAATATTGAGCGTTACACCACCGACATCTGATTTATGAACCGGTCCTACAACCTTCAGAGCCAGAGGATAACCCGTTTTATTTGCAACGTCTAAAAGCTCCTTTTTTGTACTTACGACTTTTTCTTTCACAACTAGTATGTGTGCTGCATTAAGAAGTCGTTGTATAATGAAGGGTTCAAGATAACCATTGTGAGATTCAGCTATAATCTGCCTTACAAGGGAGACATCAATATTCTCAAGAAATATTTTCTCTTCAGCAGGAGAAGGAGTATTGAAAATTTTTGTAAGGGCTCGTCCCAAAACAACTTCATCAGGGAAATTGACATGACCTTTATTAAGAAAATAACCAAGTTCTTCAGAAGAACTGGTCACTGAGGGTAAAATAGGATATAGCGGTTTATTACAATCTCTTATTTTTTTATGCAGAAGATCATATATTTCTGTCATATCGTTCAATCCGTTGCTGCCAAAAATCACGCTCATTCCATCAATCAGGGGAAGTTTCTTATCGACATATTCAATCACCCTGTCCAGCTGATCATTGGTGGCAGTTGCAATCATGTCAATCGGATTTATTGCGGATGCTCCGGGATTCATCATTGCAATTAAATTATCGTGATGAATGCCTGATATTTTAGGAATGTTCATTCCTCCGGATGATAATGCATCGGTAAGCATAACAGCAGGACCACCGGCGTGGGTGATGATAGCAATATTCTTCCCTTTCAGCTTCTTGTGAAAAAACACAGATGCCACAGTTGTAAGTTCCTCACGGCCAGAACACCTTACTATTCCCGCCTTCCGGAATAATGCTTCCACTGCTGAATCGGATGATGCCATTGCTCCGGTGTGAGATGAAGCTGCCCTGCTTCCGGCTTCCGTTGTACCGGCTTTTATCGCGGCAATCATGCATCCTTTGCGAATAAGGGATGAAGCATGATGAAGGAGCTTGTCCGGATTACGGATACTCTCCACATATATCAGTTTTATAGGAGAACTTACATCAGGTACATAGGTATTATCCCAGAATTCCATAACTTCCTCTACCCCCGTCTGAGCACTGTTACCTACTGAATATACGCTTGAAAAGTTAAGCCCTTTAGGCATTGCGGATTCAAAAATAAAAACTGCCGTCGCACCTGAACCTGAAACAAAATCACAACCCCTGCTGTTAAGTTTTGGTACAGGAGATGTAAACACACCCTGGTATGACGGAGTAATTACGCCTATACAGTTTGGTCCGATGAGACATCCGCCTGACTTATTTATAAGACCAGTGATTTCATCTTCCAGCTTTAATCCCTCGCTTCCCGATTCACTGAATCCGGCTGAAATGATAATAAATGCCCCGGTTTTTTTCCCATTTACAAGTATCTTAACTGCCTGTAAACATGATGATGCTGAAATTGCAAGTATGGCAAGATCGGTATCGGGTATATCATTCAAAACCCTGTAGGATTTAATCCCCTGAATCTTATCCTGTTTAGGATTAACCACATAGAGATTTCCTTTGTATTTACCCTCAATAATGTTTTTTAGCACTTTCCCGCCGGGTTTAAACAGATCATCTGATCCTCCTACTACGACAATGCTGGCAGGATTTATAAGTTTTTCATTTATCATAAGTTACAAGAATGGTGAAGGAATGAATTACTACATTCAATAAATCAGTCTGAGAGGAAACTACAAACCGGCAAACCTCTTAATGAAGCCCACATTATGTGCAACGACAAATAAATACTTCTCTGATATATAAAGACTTACAATCAATTTTCTGGTTTAAATACTGAGAGCAAGTTAATAAAAATAAATAGCATAAAAACAAGATAATTGTCATTGGCACGAAAGTAGCAAGATATGAGTTGGGGAAATTTGTTCAAAAGCATTCATGGGTTTGCTGATCTGTCTTAAAAAATTACTTTTGCAATAAGTCATTTTCAAAAAACGATCTTAAAACTACTTTATATGAAAAAACCATATCCACAGGTCCTCTTGACAATTATTTTCATTTTCACCCTTTCTCTTTTCACTCATGCTCAGCACTCCGATATTTATTCTGACGGACCAGGTTATGGTGAAAATTGCACAACAATAATGGTCGGCCGTCGTGCTTCAAGCGATGGTTCTGTGATGACTTCCCACAGTTGCGACGGAAACTACAGAACATGGCTTGAAATTTACCCTCATCAAAAATTTGATCAGGGTGCACTGCACCAGGTTTACAGTGGGATGCTTCACACTGAAGAAGCCTGGGACATGACCAAAGTAGTACTAAAAGGTGAAATCCCGGAAGCTTCCGAGACCTTTGCCTTTCTGAATACAGCATATCCATGCCTCAATGAAAAACAGCTGGCTATAGGAGAAACAACTATTTATGGTCGGGAAGAGCTTGTAAATCAGAATGGAATGTTTCTTATAGAAGAACTTGAAAAAATTGCTCTGCAGAGATGCAAAACAGCAAGAGAGGCAATTGCACTCATTGGCAAACTGGCAGAAGAATACGGATATGCCGACCTCGCTGAGTGTATTACACTCGCCGATCCGAAAGAGGTATGGCAACTGGAAATTGCCGGTTCCGGGAAAGGGAAACCTTCTTCAATCTGGTGTGCTGAAAGAATTCCTGATGAGAATATTGGAGTATGCGCCAATATTTCCAGGATATCAGACATAGATTTCAGGAATCATGACTATTTCATGTACAGGACTGACTTACAAAATGTTGCTAAGAATCTCGGTTACTGGGACGGAAAAGAGCCTCTGAAATTTTGGAAAATCATCAATGGTAAAAAACCATTCTCAATAAGAGAATTCTATATTTTAAGCACACTGGCTCCTTCATTAAATCTGTCCTTTGATGCAGTTGAACTTCCATTTTCAGTAAAACCTGAAAAAAAACAATCTCCTCGCGACATTATGAAGTTTTTCAGGGAGACGTATGAAGGGACACAATGGGATATGACCAAAAACCTTCTCATTACAGTTAAAGAAAAAGACAAAGACGGAAAGGAAACGGAGAGGCAGGTCAAATCTCCTATTATAAACAACTGGATGAATAATGACATTCGGAATTTGCTTAACGCGATAAAGCCCGGGCTCGTTGAACGTCAGAGGACCATTGCAATAGCAGGATGCTCATACTCGCATGTAATTCAATGCCGTGACTGGCTTCCTGACGAGGTGGGAGCCATTGCTTGGTTTTCTTTTGACAATCCTGGTGAGAGTCCTAGAATACCTATCTTTTCGGGCGTCCTGAGTCTTCCTCCTTCTTTTAATGTTTGTGGTCAGCCGCGTTACAGAACTGATGCTGCTATATGGTCATTCCGTGAAGCCAACCGGCTTGCGACTGTAAACTGGTCAAAAGGAAGAACTCTTATTGAGCCGGCCGTTCAGGAATTTGAAGATAAGGCATTTACTGAGTTGCCATCTGTTGAAAAAAGGGTCGTTGAATTAGTAAAGGATGGAAAAAACGAAGAGGCGAAGAAATTTGTAACATCTTATACCACAAGTTTTGCAGATGCTGCCATGAGAAGGTGGGAAGACCTGAAGGTTACTTTATGGGGAATGTTCGGGAGAGGTTTTTAATTCTTAATTCTCCTTTTCAGAAAGGAAAGAAATGGGTTTAAAAATTTATCTAAAAGAAAAACTAAGAACTGTCACAAAGACACTCAGAGAAACACAGAGCTGCACAGAGAAAAATAGCCTTTTGAAGCTGAGTTGGTTGATAAAAGTTGAGAAGTATTCAGGCAGGTTTTTGTATCTTTGTGAACTGATAAATAACAGGTATGATATTGACTATAAAAGAGATACTTAAGAAGGAAGTATTTACAAGAGAAAATATAATATCTCTCCTTGAATCTGAAGGTGAAGACAGAACTCTTCTTTACAAAAAATCAGCGGAAATAAAAGAGAGATTCATTGGTAATAAGGTATGGTTCAGGGGATTAATTGAGTTTTCCAATATATGCAGCAAAGACTGCCTCTACTGCGGTATCCGAAAGGGAAACAAAAACCTTACAAGGTACAATCTCTCTGATGATGAAATTCTTGCAGCTGCCAGGTTTGCTTATGAAAATCATTACGGTTCAATTGCTCTTCAATCGGGTGAAATTGAAAGCCCCTACGTTACGAACAGAATCGAGAATCTGCTATACAGGATCAAAGAATTATCAGCCGGAGAATTAGGAGTAACTTTATCAGTAGGTGAGCAGGATCATGAAGTATACAAAAGATGGTACGATGCAGGAGCCCACCGGTATCTTCTGCGGGTTGAATCCACAAACCAGAAGCTTTATGAAAAGATCCATCCCAATGATTCAAAACATGATTTTAATAACAGGTTAAAATGCCTTAAAAGTCTGCAGAATATAGGTTATCAGACTGGCACAGGAGTAATGATCGGTTTGCCGTTTCAGACAATGGACGATCTTGCTGGCGACCTACTTTTCATGAAAGAATTTGATATAGACATGTGTGGCATGGGACCATATATTGAACATGCAGATACGCCTTTAATTAAACATTCAGGAAAGCTGATGCCTCTGTCTGAGAGATTAGATCTTACACTTAAAATGATAGCCATAATCAGAATAATGATGAAAGATATTAATATCGTTGCTGCCACTGCTCTTCAGGCAATTGACCCAATGGGGAGGGAAAAGGCGGTTAAGATAGGCGCCAATATCCTTATGCCAAATATTACCCCCGGTAAATACCGTGATAGTTATAAATTGTATGATAATAAACCTTGTACTGACGATTCAGCTGAAGATTGCCAGAGCTGCCTTGAGGCACGTGTTAGCCTCGCTGATGCGGAAGTTATATATGGTGAATGGGGCGATTCAAAGCATTATAAAGAGAGAAGAGCCAAATAATTGAAAATACGGCATCGGATATCAGATTAAAATTTTTTATTACTCCTTCTTGATTCTCTGCATCACAATTTTTGTGTCCGGGCAGCCAGTCAAATTTGATACCTGCCAGTCAAGTTTTGCATATAGGGCAAAAGTTTTCTTGTCCAGATTTATATATGAATTATAACGTACCTTGTACACAATACCAAGAACTGTGCAAGTTTATGAATTAAAAAACTATAGTCCTGACATGAACCTGATTCAATGCTTTCAGATCCCTTTCCAGAAGAAGACGCTGTTTTTCATCTCCTTTTAATTCTAGAATGATAAGTCCGGCAGGCTCTCCAAAAAAGACTTCATTTACGCCGAGACGGGTCCGTATATTACACCCATAAGACGTGAGAATTTTCTGAACCGATAAAACCACTGGCTGGCTTCTTTCAACAAGAACACCAAGGATCTCCACTCTTTCTTTGGCAGATTGAATATTCATAGGTTCTGAATCAGATGTGAAAACCATTTCCCGGGTCTCAATTCCATCGAGCTTTTTCAGTTCCATGGCGAGATTATCCGTATCAGCAGGATCACCGTTAAGATGAAGAATTATATAGGCTTCGCGACTGCAGACCTCCTCAGTTACTTCATGGAATCCAAGTCGGGTTGTGATTACATTTGCATGGCGCGAAAGTACACCCTGTGTAAGTCCGGCTTCTTTGATCCTGTCGATGATTTTAATTCCGAGAACTTTTATCATAACTATTCAGATTTATATATTTCACTGTAGATTTAAGTGTACAGCGTCAGGTGTCGGGCGACAGTCATCAGGGAGATCAGATCCAAATCTTTCTACCTGATACCAGTTGCCCGAAGCCTTAAAAATAGAGATCCCGTTCCCCCAGCTTAATCCTTTCAATTTTTTCTTTTGTAGTCTGAGCAACACCGGCATCCAGCTTTTCCAGGTTCTTTTCGATAGCTTTCCATCCTTTTCCCACCGTTTCTCCCTGGGCATAATCGCAGATATATTCCGAAAGAGTTAAAATGGCATTGGGAGTACAGAATCTCTTTATGAATCCCGGCACCGAAAACTCCATGAAATGCTCGCCGGTACGCCCCATCCTGTAACATGATGTGCAGAATGATGGCAGATAATCATTTTCCAGGAGTTCATCGATAACTTCTGCCAGCGAACGTGCGTCATTTATTTTAAATTGCTCACGATTCAGATTCTGTTTTTCATTTTTAGTATCTGAATATGAACCAAGTTCGAGTTTTGTTCCACCATCTATTTGTGATACACCGTATTGCATAGCTTCCCTTCTAACATCAGGTGATTCCCTTGCCGTTAAAATCAAACCGGTGTAGGGTACGGCAAGTCGTAATATTGCTACCAGCTTCTTAAAATCTTCATCCCCTGTTTGATACTTCTGATCGATATTCAGGCTGAGAGCATCTTTTATCCTTGGGAATGAAATTGTATGCGGGCCTACATTATAACAGGCTTCAAGGTGGTTTGCATGGCGTACCAGTCCCATAACTTCGAATCTCCAGTCATAAAGGCCAAATAAAGCACCTATTCCGACGTCATCTATACCTGCTTCCTGAGCCCTGTCAAGAGCTGTTAATCGATATTCATAATCTCTTTTTTTACCTCCCAGATGATACCATTTATATGCTTCAGGATGATAGGTCTCCTGGAATATCTGGTATGTTCCAATACCTGATTCTCCTACGATTCTGAATCCTTCAATATCAAGAGGAGCAGCATTGATATTTACCCTCCGTATTTCCCCATGACCTTTTTTAACTCCATACACAATTTTAACTGTATGGGCTATATATTCAGGAGAGTAATCGGGGTGTTCGCCATAAACCAGTACTAGTCTCTTTTGTCCGTTATCCTCAAGAGCCTCAACCTCTTTAACTATTTCGTCATCACTCAGCGTTTTACGGATAGCTTCGGCATTGGTAACTCTGAATCCACAGTATTGACAGTTATTAATACATCTGTTTCCTATATACAAGGGTGCAAAAAGCACTATTCTGTTCCCATAGACTTTCTCCTTTAATTCGCGGGCCCCCTGTTTAATCTCATCTGCAAGACCAGCTCCGAGAGAGTTTATAAGAACAGCGGTTTCTTCCAGGGTAAGTCGTTGCTTATCAAGCGATTTGGCAATAACGTCTCTTACTCTCTTCTTATCAGGTTTGGTATTTTTTATCAGATTCCAAATCTCTTCAGGATCAATGAATTGCTTCATCCGCTGATCGGGAATACTCAATTTTTCAGGTGAAAATTTCATTTATATTTAAATTAAATTTCAATAAAAAAAAACGACAATTCTTCAGATAAATTCAAGCTGAACTTCTCATGTTTGTCTTTAACCTCAGCCCCCCAACCCCTTCTCCCAGGAGAGAAGGGGAACTTTTACTTATTGAAGTTGATTTTTCTTGCCCCTCCCTCTTGGGGGAGGGGTTGGGGAGAGGTAATCTATTATGCAAAGATAATCAACAAATGACCCTTTGGAAATGATTTCTGTCAATAAATAAGGTCTGATATTTCTTCTATGGCCAGCTTGACTTTTGCTATGGCGGACTTATCTGAAAAGTTAACTGCTCCATGCATCATTTTATGGAATGAGATTGTGATTTTATTTGCAGAGTCAAAGTTTGTCCTGTCAAAAACATTCAGAAGAACCTCCGGTTTATTATCCTTTTTCCTGAGGATGATTGCCATTCCTTTTGAATTAAAAAACTCAGCCTCAACTGAAACTGCATATATCCCATATGCAGGCAGAATTTTGCATTCTTCTGTTAAAGGGATCTGTACGAACAGAGGCAGATCATGAATTTGTTGATTAAGATAATTCTCAGGTCTTCCTTTTATAATGTAATAATGATCGAGGTATGCATTTGCTCTCTGTATATAACCCTCGCTTATAGCCTGTCTGATTTTAGTGGAACTCACGGTTTCGTGATACACCTCCTGTTCGGGAATCTCTTCTGCCTCAAATTCATATTTTTCCTGCCATTCCCATAGTTGTTTATAATTGCCTTCCTTGTTGAATCCAAAATGATGATTAAAACCGACAACTACAACTTTTGCATGAAGAATGCCATGCAGCAGGTCTCTCACAAATTGTTCGCTAGTGATTTTCGAGAACTCCCTGGTGAAATTAACTATTATGACATTGTCAAGTCCGGCTTTTTCAAGCAGATCGAGTTTCTCTTCCTGCGAATTAATTAGTTTAAGATCTTTCCCAGCAGTATCGGGGTACAGAACTTTGCGGGGATGGGGATCAAATGTGATCAGAACAGATTCGCCGTTGTATTTCCCGGCAAGCATGCTGAGCCGGTTAAGTATTGTCTTATGTCCGATATGAACTCCGTCAAAGGATCCGGTTGTAACGACAGGGTTTATGATGTTTTTAGCTTCCTCAAAGCTATTGAAGATCTTCATTTCAGGGCCGAATCCTAAATTTTATTCTCCTTTACAAAATATGCAACTTTTTCTATCGAAGTTATCATATCATATTCTTCCAGGTAAATCCCTGAAGGCACATTAAGAGGAATGGTTGTAAAATTCAGAATACCTTTAATACCATAGCGTACAGTTTCTTCGGATATCTCTCTTGCAAAGTCAGGAGGAACAGTTAGAATTGCTATCCGGATATCTAGTTCTTTTATCATCCTTTCAATATCGTTGTACGGATAACATTTTACCCCCGAAATTACTTTATTGATTTTCTGCGGATCATTATCGAAGGAAGCCACAAGATTAAGTTTTGATCTTTTCCCCTTAAAATAACCGGCAACAGCTCTCCCCAGGTTTCCAATCCCTATAACTGCAACATTCATACTCTCTTCAGAGTCTATTATGGTGCTTATAGTATCGATAAGTTCCCTGACATCGTATCCTTTTCTGAGAACACTAGAATAACCAATCAGCATAAGGTCGCGCCTTACCTGTACGGCTGTGATATGAAGACGTGCAGCCAGATCGTGAGAAAAGATGAAATTTCTTTTTTCGTTAAGGCATTCCAGAAGTGTTCTCCTGTACTCGCTGAGCCTTTCTACGGTTTTTCCTGGTAGTTTCATCATAATTTTCAGGTAATGGTTATTTGTTTTTTTGGTAATCTTATAGTAAATACTGTACCTACATCCGGAGTGCTTTCAACTTTAATTGTGCCATGATATAATTCGACAACTTTTTTAACAATTGAGAGTCCTAGTCCGCTTCCGGAAATATTCCTGGTCTTTTCATTCTTGATCCTTACAAATTCAGCAAAGAGGTTTTCAGTATCATTTTTAGTGATTCCAATGCCTGTATCAGAAATTATCAGAATTGCTTCACTGTCAGAACTATCTATTGTAATCTCGGCTTTACCGCCAATTTTATTATACTTAACAGCATTGGATATGAGATTATTAAATATAATTTCAATATCATCAGGGTCGGCCATTATCATAACATCGCTCCTTACATCAAGATTTATGCTCACATCCATCTGGATTGCGTAAGGCTGTACTGTAATTATTGCTTCTGAAGCGATTTCCGCAAGGTTTACCTCCTGGATCTTTTCTTCTTTTCTTTCAAGTCTGATCTTTGTAAAATCCAGCAGGTCCATAATGAGGCTTCTCATCCCCTGTATTCGCTGAAGAGATCTTTCAATCGGCGTGGCATAATCATCAATCAGTTCACCGGCCTGCTTACCCTGCATCATCCTCAGGTATCCTTCCAGCGCATTTAAGGGTGCTTTCAATTCGTGTGACAAAACGGAAAGAAACTGATACCTGATCTTTTTGCCTTCCTGTTTCATCTTATGCGTTATCCGCTTAAGATACTGCTGTTTGGTTATGTTTTCAATACTCGATTTCAGCTCCTGTGGTGTAAAAGGCTTGGGAATAAAATCAATGGCACCATCGCGGGTGGCACGTACGGCTACATCAAGAGAAGCATAAGAAGTTATCATCGCGACAACTATATCAAAATTTCTTTTCCTTATATACTCAAGCACTTCAACACCCTGGATACCTGGCAATTTGTTATCAAGTAACAGAATATCAGGCATATCACGCTCGAGTATAGCTAAGCCTTCCTCTCCGGTAGCAGCTTCAGTAACTTCGAACGTATAATCCTCATCCATGAAAGGATATGTTACATGAAAATTGTTGAGAATCCTCGAAACACCTGATCTTATACCAGGTTCATCATCAATGATTAGTACTTTAAGAACAGCCATTTCAAAGTTTTAATAATTTCATAACCTCCTGATCGAGCTGCTCTGGCCTTATGCCTTTTTCAAGATATCTGTCAGCTCTTATCCACGATTTTTCCTGGTCAGAATCAATACTGAACGATAATCCTGTTTCGTGAGATACTGCAGTAGCAAGAATTACCGGGACATCAGGATATTTTCTCTTTATCTTGTAACATAAAATGAAGCCGCTGTCGTCACTTTCCATCATAAGATCAAAAATTGCCAAATCAGGTTTGAACCTGGTTATCACAGATTCTGCCTCTGCCTGACTTTCAACGGCAACAGTTTTGTAGCCTGCTTTTTCAAGATTAAAAACTGTCTGAAAGAGGTAGTCCGGATCGTCATCAGCAACCAATATTGTTATGTCACTCTTCTTCATTGTTCCACAAATTTCTAAAAATTCTTTAAATCAACCAGTTATTATGCTAAATATGATCAACGTAATTTTAATAACATTGTTTCTGGGTACTGGGTGTTAGATTCTCAGTTCTGTTCATTATTATGTTTCTTCCCTTTGTGTTACTTTGTGTATTACTTTGGTTCCTTTGTGTTTAAATGATTTTTTTTACCACAAAGTCGCTCAAAGGTTTTCACTAAGGTTCACAAAGGCAATTCTTTAATAATATTTCTTAGTCCCTTAGTCTCTTAGTCTTTCAGTCACCCTTTCTCCCCTTCACCTTTTCTCCCCATCTATTCTTTCCTCCTTGGCAGTACAATCTTAAAACTCGTACCTGTAACTCCTTTAGCAGGGTTGTTATTCGAATCGGCTGTTATCTGTCCTTTATGCATTTTTACAATGCCGTAGGCAGTTGCAAGGCCGAGACCGGTACCCTGTCCGATGCTTTTTGTCGTAAAAAACGGTTCGAAGATTTTAGCCCTGTCTTCTTCCCTGATCCCGGTGCCGGTATCACTTATAACAATTATTACATCGCTTAGCGTATCCTCCATTTTAATATTGATTTTCCCTCCTGAGGGCATTGCATCAAAAGCATTCTTAATAAGGTTTGTAATAACCTGCATCATCTGTTCCTGATCAAGCATAGCTTCTGGTGTTGTCGTCCGGTTATCAATATTAATTTTCACTTCCGGAGGAATAATCAGGCTTTCAAGGCTGTGATTTACCAGGTCTACAATGCTTACCATCTGATGATTCACCTGGTTCTTGCGAGCAAAATTCAATAATCCTGCGACAATTTTTTTGCATCTGCCGGCCTGGTCAACGATCAGTTTCAGATCCTCGCGTACAGGATCTCCGGCATTCGATTCTTCGAGCAGGATATTGCTGTACATTATCACGACTCCGAGCGGATTGTTTAGCTCGTGAGCTATCCCGGCTGAAAGTTGACCCATATGGGCCAGTTTTTCAGATTGCTTAAGAGCCTGTTTCATGGATGACAGTTTCTCATTCGACAAAGCAAGCTCCTTAACTGATTTGTGAAGCTTTTCAATTGTATAGGGAAGGCACATCTCAACCTCTGCGAGTCCCTTCTTTATGGCTATAGCGTGCTCAACACAACTCTCATAGCCGCATGCTCCGCAATCGAGCTGATCCTTCTTGGTCTTCTTCCCCATTTTAATAAGAATGTCTTTGACATCATTCTCATTAAGAGATTCAATGCGATGATCCTCGGGTTTATGTCTTATCGACAGGTCCAGTTCTGCAAATTCGTCAAATGATTTCTGCCAGTTAACCTGATCAATATTCTGCATTTTACTATTGGCATATGAACTTACGAGTGACCGTCTGTTGTATTGCTTTCCGTTTTTTGACAATCCTGGTCCCATAATGCATCCTTCACAACAGAGCAATTCCATATGCTGGTTCGTTATTAGTCCTGCTTCAAATTCCTTTAATGCTCCCTGGAAATCAATTCTTCCTTCGGCGGCTATCATATTTCCGGTAATGGCGTTATCGCTGATTTTAGCTGTCTGCAATAACCCTCGTGCTACAGGGAAAATGGCCCCCCTTCCTCCCACAGGCGGATCAAAATCGGCAGAAATAGTTGTTTCCGGCATTATTCCTCTGTAGGACAACATATCTCTTAATTCTGTAAAAGTTATTGCCTCATCAATCTCACTGCTTTCAGCTTTTTTTGCAACACAAGGTCCAATAAACACAATTTTTGTATCCTTCCCATATTTCTCACGTACTACTCTGCTCATTGCTACCATAGGTGAAACAACCGGAGCAAGATTATCGACCAGAGACGGGTGATAATATTTTACATAGTTTACAATTGATGGGCAATCAGATGATATATAGAACTTCTTTTCCTCCGATACCAGCTTTTTATATCTGTCAGCTACCAGGTCGGCGCCAAATGAAACTTCAGCAACAAATTCAAAACCCAACGATTTTATCATGCCGATAAGAAAATGATAATCAGGAATATCAAAAAACTCTGCAGGAAAACTGGGAGCAATAATGGCTGCAACTTTGGATTCGTTTTCTAAAAGTTTCACTACCCTGTCTGTTGTATTAAGAAATACTTTAGCTCCCTGACTGCATACTTTTGTACAGTTGCCACAAGCGATGCATCTTTCATCGATTACCTCAGCCTGTCCTCCCACAATTCTGATAGCCTTCGCAGGGCATTCTCTAACGCAGGTATAGCATGTCCGGCAAAGCTCCTTTATTGTGTATACCAACATATTAAATCGTTTTTTTAATCATAACAATACATTCCTTTTCTCAAAATGAGTATAGAATATCTTCTTGTCTTTAATATCAGAATTTTCTTTTAACAACTTCTCATATAAATTGATGAGAGATGGCGATTTACACGGCAGGTTAATGGCTTCAGTATCATCCGTCTGGTAAACAAGTTTTGACCTGCTTCTGATTTCATCCCTTGAAGGGCTGAAAGGTAACCCTGCACCATGGACACATCCGCCCTGACAAGTCATTACCTCAACCAGATCATATTTCTTCCCGGATGCCAGGGCAGTCTTTAGTTTTTCCAGGGCAGTAAGACCATCGACTACAGCCACCTTTATCTCTGTTTCACCAACTATCAATGACATTTCCCTGAATGAACCACCTGTTCTGATCTTTTTAAAAACCTGCTTATCAGGCTCTTTCTTTGTTTTCTGATAATGATATGATCTGATGACACCTTCTGCCATTCCTCCCGAAACTTCGGCTAGTATGGCTGCCGAGCTTCTTCCTGACATTGGTTCATCAGCAGGTTCATGTTCAACATTTGAAGTATCAATTCCATATAACCTTATCAGTCTTGCAAGTTCCCTTACCGTCAATACTGAATCCACATCACTGATACCCTTTCTCATCATTCCATCACGACGGGCCTCAAATTTCATGGCCATACAAGGAGTAGCAGATACTGAAAAGATCTCCTCAGGTTTTACTTTCAGCTGGTCCGCTACCAGGGTCTTTATCAGCACCCCGGTAATCTGCTGCGGAGATTTAACAGTTGAAAGCTGTGGAAGAAGAGAAGGAATAAACTGTTCAGCATATTTTACCCATGCAGGACAAGCCGAAATGTACAAAGGGCTTTCAGATTTATTCTCAATCCTGGCGGATAACTGATCAGTAATTTCGGATAAACAAACATCCGTACCAAACCCTGTTTTGTAAACCTTGTCAAATCCGATTTTACGAAGGATGGCATTAAGAATCTTATCAAATTCCCTGGTGTATCTCATCCCCAGCTCTTCAGCGATTCCATAAACCACCATTGAAGAATACTGAATTACTTTTACTATTTCGGGTTTATTGAGATATTCCTGAACTTCCGTAATATTATGTTTCTCGTGAAGTGCACCTGTAGGACACACCAGGACACACTGCCCACAGTGAATACAGCTTGAAAAGTTGAAATCCCTGTCCATGGCAGCTCCAACATGTGTTTCTTTTCCTTTATTTATAAAATCGAGCGTTGTGGCTGTTATTACCTCTTCACAAACTCTTACACACCGGCCGCAAAGAATGCATTTGGAGAGTTCCCTTATTATAGCAGGACTTGACTGGTCTAGGCGAGGTTTAATTTTCCTTCCCCGTATGCGTCTTTCTCGGATATTAAGTTCCTCAGAAAGACGTTGAAGTTCACAATTCAGATTCCTGTCGCAGTAAAGACAATCGTCGGGATGGTTTGAAAGAAGAAGCTCAACAATTGTTTTCCGTGCAGTAATGACTCTGGGCGAATGGGTTTTTATCTTCATCCATTCCTCCACCGGTTGTGAGCACGCTGTTACCAATCGATCACGGCCTTCGACCTCAACAACACACATCCTGCAGGCACCTGTAGGTGTAAACTCTTTCATCCGGCAGAGAGTAGGTATAATAATTCCGTTGCGGTTGAGGGCCGAAAGGATTGTCTCACCCTTTTCGGCTTTTATTTTCTTATTATTTACCTGTATTGTGAAAAGCATAAAAGCTATTTAACGTTTATTGCACTGAATTTACAGATATCAAAACATATTCCACACCCAATGCACTTCTCCTCAACAATAAAAAAGGGCTGAAGACGGGTACCGTAGATGGCATTTACCGGACATTTGGCGGCACATGCGGTGCATCCGGTGCATTTATCAACATCAATTGAGAATGTTCTGAGTCCCCTGCAGATATTGGCTCTGCATTTCCGGTCGAATATATGTTCTTCAAACTCATCCCTGAAATTTTTAAGGGCGCTGATAAAGGGGTTTGGAGCCGTCTGTCCCAGTCCGCACAGAGAGGTATCTTTCATTACTGTGGCAATTGTTTCAAGTTGCATAACTCCTTTAAACCTCTCGAGGGTAGTACCAGATTCTTCATTTAAAGGTTTTCTGATAACACTCTCAAGTATTTCGAGCATTCTTCCCGTTCCTTCACGGCATGGGATACATTTGCCACAACTTTCATTCCTGATAAACTCCATATAATATCTCACAAGGTCAACCATACATGTGTTTTCATCAATAATCACGAAGCCGCCTGCTCCCATCCCAATACCCTTTTTTCTAAGTTTTTCATAATCAATTGGAGTATCGAGGTTTTCAGCTGTAATGAATGAACCTGATGCACCTCCAAGTTGTATGGCTTTAAACTCTTTTCCTTCTTTTATTCCGTCAGCAATATCTTCCAGGATTGTCCTGATTGTTGTACCCATTTCTATTTCAACAACTCCCGTCAGCCTTCCTTTTCCTGCCATGGCAAATACTTTTGTGCCCGGACTGTTTTCTGTTCCAAGTGTGCGAAACCAGTCAGGTCCGTTCTGCATAATTAGAGGGACATTCATAAGAGTCTCCACATTATTTATAACAGTCGGCTTCCCGAATAATCCAGCAGTAGTTGGATAAGGAGGCTTAAGCTGGGGCATGCCCCTTTTTCCTTCAAGAGTATTAATCAATGCAGTTTCTTCACCGCATACAAAAGCTCCTGGTTCAACACGGATAGTTATCTCAAGATTATAACCACTTGAAAATATGTTATGTCCGAACAGTCCGAAATCGCGGGCTCTTTCGATTGCTTTCTGCAGCCTGTTCTTTGCATGATCAGATCCTGACCGCATAAAGATAATTGCATTTGACGCTCCTATTGCATAGGAAGCAATTGCTATTCCTTCAATCAACCTGTGCGGATCACTTTCAAGGATTGTCCTGTCGGTAAATGCACCCGGGTCACTCTCTTTGGCGTTACAAATAAGATATCTTGCATTGGATGTCGTATTAAGAGCATGCTTCCATTTTAATCCTGTAAGATATCCTCCGCCGCTTCTGCCTCTTAATCCGCTCTTCTCAATAATATCGCAAACTTCTTCAAAAGTGTAATGTCGTATTGCTTTGATATATGCGCGGTAACCTCCCCGGGCTATGTATTCTTCAATACTTTCAGGATCATAGCATCCACAGTTGTTCAGAATTACTCTTTTCTGGTTGGCAAAAAACGGCAATTCATCCATAAATGGAATTCCCGGCCACAATTCAAATCCTTTTGAGCCTGTCTGGCCTGCAAGGTCATCCTCATTTATATCATTATGAAAAACACCGTTCAGAAGAGGTTCCACCTTCTCTTCAGTTATGTTTCTGAAAAACAGTTTGTTTTTACCAGGAATATGAATACATACCAGAGGTTCATATGAAGCAGGTCCTGTGCATCCGACCTGGATAAAAACGGCTGAGGGTTCATTTTCCTTTATGTATGTATCGATCGCATCACAGGTTTTTTCCGACCCGGCGATTACACTGCTCGTTCCAGAAGAAACATAGATTATCGGTTTATCTGTTTTTTCCCTTCTCACGTATTGCAACACTTTTTCAGTCTCCGGAAGCAATGTATCGGATTCATATGTAAGAACCTTGTCTATCAGGAATGTTTTTATATCTTCCATCGGGAGTATTTACAGCAATTAGTCTTTTTCTATAACGTATTTTAGCTTCTTAATCAGTTCAGGAAGCTGTTCAGCTTTAATATGAGTGTGATACTGCCCGTTTACATTAATTATGGGTCCATTGCAACATCCGCCCATGCATGAAACAATTTCGTAACTGAAATTTCCATCCCTCGTTGTTTGCCCCGGTAGAGTACCAGTCTCTTCCTTTATTTTATTTATGATTGATTGCGATCCATTGAGGAAACAAGATGTCCCGTTGCAAATCCTGATCTGAATTTTTCCGTAGGGAATGAACCTGAATCTGTCATAGAAAGTTGCGAGACCATATATCTTAGTTGTGCTCATTCCCAGGAAACTGCCCGTTTTTACAATAGCTTCTTCGGAAAGATATCCAAGATCATCCTGAATTTCCTGAAGCAGAGGAATAAGATCTTCTCTTTTTCCAGACTTGTACTTATTAAGGATTGCTTCAACTGAACCAGCCATTGATTTTGATTTAGTGTTCATTTTGCCCCTTACGTTTTCCTCCATGGAATAAATAATTTACTTTTTCCCTAAGGCGAAAGAAGAGAACTACTGAGGAATAAGAGACTTATTTAGTTTTAAATATAAAATCAGACTCAAATTCCAGATACAAATATAATTTATTTTATTGTTAATAAATAAACATTGTTATTTTATTAACAATAGATATACATTTTTGCGTTATCTACATGCAAATCATAACACGCTGAATATGTTTGTTTTGTGGCGATTTAATGAACATATTTCAAAAATTCATCTCCTTTCGAAGCAAATATTGATCCTGATTTATACAATAAAACGGTGAATTTCTGATTTTATGAGGCTTATCATGACACCGAAATAATTATTACTTTTGATGTTGTGTTTATTTTTGAACAGTAAGAAAATGGCTCAGAGAATTGAGATGCAAATCTGTCTTGGCAGTTCCTGTTTTTCCAGGGGGAATAAAGATGTTGTAATGTTTATAAGAGAATACCTCAGGAAAAATCATCTTGACGACAAAGTCGTTTTCAAAGGTGCACGATGTATGGGTCGTTGCAGTAATGGACCTAATCTGAAAATAAACGAAGTGACTCTTGAGGGAGTGACACTTTCAAGGATTGAGAGCATACTGGAAAAGGAATTTGCCGGATTAGTTTAATGAAAGTTTGGAGTGAGCTAGAGTTTGGAGTTGATATGACAAACAGAAAACCTATAGTTTATATAAATGACGAAAAATGCAGGAACTCATATTCCTGTGTACGGGTTTGCCCTGTGAATGCCATCGAAGTTAAACCACAGAGGGCTCATCCTTATATTCTTCCTGGCAGATGCATAGGATGCGGACTATGTTATGTCTCATGTACGCCTCATGCAATTGAATTCCGCGATTCAAAGGAAGATGTGAAAAAGTTGTTATCATCCGGGAGGAAAACAGCTGCCCTTATTGAACCAAGTATCGCATCGGAGTTCGATGATATAACTGATTACAGGAAATTCGTCGCAATGATCCGTTCCCTTGGATTTGACTATGTTCATGAGGATTCATTCGGTGTTGATCTTATTGCTGCAGCTTATGCAAAAATGTTTTTAAAAGCTGAAGGCAAATATCTGATAACTGCAAACTGCCCTTCAATTGTAAAACTTGTCGAGAAATTTCATCCTGAACTGGTCCCCAACCTTGCTCCGCTTGTCTCTCCAATTATTGCTACGGCAATGGTTGTAAAAAAGTTATATGGACCTGAAGTTGTAACTGTCCAGATAGGTCCTTGTATCGATGCTAAAGACGAGGCATTTATTTATGAATCAAAGAATCTTATTGAAGGGGTACTGACTTTTGTGGAGCTGAGAGAACTTTTTGACGAATTCAAGATCCAGGAAAGACTGGTAAAAATATCTGATTTTGACCCACCTCATGGAAACTGGGGAGCGCTCTACCCTCTTCCTGCAGGGATTATCCAGGCTGGAGGGATAAAACGTGATATGGTTTCAAGTCGCGTAATAACAGCTTCGGGAAAAGAAGAAGTACTTGAAGCAATTAATGATTTTGATAAATACATCGATACGTTACAACATCATTTTAACCTGTTCTTTTGCCATGGTTGTCTGCTGGGTCCTGGGATGCAGCATCATAATGAACGTTTCAGGAGAAGAGCGCTTGTAAGCAGATACGCCCAAAAAAGGGTAGGTCAGCTTGATAAAGCACTGTGGCAGAAAAATATGGAGAAATGGTCAAAACTCGATTTTTCCAGAACTTTTACCCCCGACGATCAAAGAATACCTGATCCACCTGAAGAGGCTATACATGAAGTTCTTAAAATAATAGGCAAAGAAATACCTGAAGAAGAGGTAAACTGTGGTGCATGTGGCTATATGTCGTGCCGTGATTTTGCATCAACTGTTGCCAAGGGACTTGCTGTACCTGAAATGTGCCATACATTCAACCTGCGTAACAAACAGGAATATATCGAGACCCTGAGACAGACCAACAGGAAACTTGCCGAAACAAAAAAAGCGCTAAAAGAGTCTGAAGAACTTGCCCGCAGGGAAAAAGAGATTGCACAGAGCGCTTCAGATATGATGAATAATATGCTTGAAAAGCTTCCTACCGGTGTGGTAATTGTTGACAACAACCTTAAAATACTTCATTCAAATCAAAGTTTCATCAACATAATCGGTGAAGATGCCAAAGCTATTTCGGACGTGATTCCAGGACTTGCCGGTGCAGATATTAAAACACTTATTCCTTTCAACGTATACAATATGTTCACGTTTGTTCTGAAGGAAGATGAACCTGTTTTAAGCAAAGATGTCCATTTTGAAGATAAAATGCTGAATATTTCGATCTTCCCCATCAGAAAAAATAAGATTTGCGGAGCCATAATCCGTGACCTTTATTCCCCTGAAGTCCAGGGTGAAGAGGTAACCAGCAGGGTTAGTGAAGTGATTGAAAAAAACCTTGAAATGGTTCAAAAAATAGGATTTCTCCTGGGGGAAGGCGCATCGGAAACAGAACAGATGTTAAACTCAATTATTGAATCTTACAAATCAAAAAAAATAAACACCAAAAAAATCCCGAAATAATCGTTCATGAACAGGAATTTCTTCATAGAAGTAAACAGTCAGCAAAGAAACTTCGACCTTGAGCGGATAAGCGGTGATGTATTTCTCTACAGGTATATAAAAGAAGAAGACCGGGTGATTGCTGTTCTTTCAGATGGCATGGGGCATGGGGTTAAAGCAAATATCCTTGCAACCCTTACGGCAACAATGGCCATAAATTTTACCCGTGAGCACAAAGAGGTTGACCGGATAGCCGAGATAATAATGAATACACTTCCTGTATGCAGTGAAAGGAAAATCAGCTACTCAACTTTTACAATAATTGATATTGAAAGCAGTGGAAGAGCAACAATATTGGAATATGACAACCCTTCATGTATTATCCTGAGAGGAAATCAAATATTTGATCCTTCATGGAAAAAGGTTGTACTTGAGAAGGGAAAGAATTCGGGTAAAGTGTTAAAGACCTGCTCGTTTATGCCTGAGAAAGAAGACAGAATTATCTTCTGCTCCGATGGTGTTTCTCAAAGCGGAATGGGCAGCGAAGCATTTCCGTTTGGATGGGAAAGGGAAAATATTTCAACTTATGCTGCATCTCTTGTAACGAGCGAACCATCAATTTCAGCAATTATGCTGGCCGGGAAAATTGTTACTATGGCTCACAAAAACGATAGTTATAAAGCCCGCGATGATATAAGCTGTGCCACTATTTACTTCCGCGATCCCCGTAAACTGATGATATGCACCGGTCCACCCTATGAAAAAGATAAGGATAAAGAATTGGCCGTTAAAGTCCTTGCCTACAAGGGAAAGGTGATCCTCTGTGGCGGCACCACGGCCGATATCATAGCCAGGGAATTAAACAGGACAATAATTGATGAGTTAATATTCGAAGATCCTGAACTTCCGCCTGAAAGTTTTCTTGAAGGTATTGATCTTGTCACAGAAGGGATTCTTACACTTCAGAAGGTCAACGAGATCCTGAAAACTTATAATAACAGTGTAAAACTAGGCAAGGGTCCGGCAGACAAGATCGTACGGCTCATAATGGAGAGTGATGAGATTCACTTCATTATTGGGACAAGGATCAATATTGCACATCAGGATCCCAATCTGCCTGTCGACCTTGAAATAAGACGAACAGTTGTCAAACGTATCGCGCGTCTGCTCGAAGAAAAGTGGCTTAAAAAAGTCACATTTGAATATATTTGACTCAATTTTTAATTTAAAAATAAAACGCCACCAAGACACAAAGACACGAAGGTGCACCAAGAACTCTTTCATTTGCATAACCTTGGTGAATCTTTGTGTCTTTGTGCCTTAGTGGCAAAATATCTCTCTAAAGACCTTGTATCATCAAAAACTCTATGGTTTTATTAAACAAATGTGGCTGAATATCAGGATGTGTCAGGTTATCAGGAAGGTAATCCATTAAATCTATCTCAGCAATTTCTGAGATATCCGGGATTGGACCAATTTCAAAAACCTCAGCAATATAAAGTCTTCCCCATCCGGTTTTGCCATCAATGGTTACAGAGTAAGTTGCGATACAGACCAGGCTGAATTTTAAAGCTCCTGTTTCTTCCCTTAATTCCCTTCCGGCTGCTTCAAACGATGTCTCCCCGGCTTCAATATGTCCGCCCGGGATCTCCCATGTTGTTCTGTCCTGATGGCGCACTAATATCCATTTGCTTCCATATCTGGCCGATATAACTGAATAAGTCAGTACGGAATCCGGAATAAAAAGAGGGTCGTAAAAATTAACCAGTGTCATAAATCTTAAGTAATTATTGGTTCATCAATATTTTTGATAGCTTATTTTAATTCGCTTATCAATCAATTTACAGGAGTATTGAGTGGCACATATTAATAAGTAACTACGAATGTAAGAATTATCAGTATAACAAATATTTGAGTATTTTTATATTTCAATATCCGTTTCAATGGCTACACTGATAATACTGATAATACTTATTATTACAGAGATTCTTACTTTTTTTGTTCTTAGGCAACATTTCTATCGTAGTTCAAAACCAAAATATTACATCTCACTTGTTATTCATGTTGTCCTTAGTCTGTGGGTCTGGATCACTTATTTTGAAACAACTTCATTCAGGGGCTTCTTTGACAGCGCAAAACATATCTGGTTAATGATGAATCTGACAGGTTTATTTATAGCTGTGGTAATACCAAGAATAATACTTGATCTTTTGCATTTTTCAGGGAAACTTATAAGGATAAAAAGAGGCGGTCACATAAGATACCTGACAAATACGGGGCTGGTAATTATGATAATAGTCCTTTCAATTATCGGGTTAAGTACGTTTCATGGCAGATTTAATTTTAAAACAGAAGAGGTTACAATAAAAATTAAAAATCTGAACAGCGACCTTGATGGTCTTAAAATCGTTCAGCTCTCAGATATGCATCTCCCCTGTTTTTATAACAATGATAAGGTACTGCTAAAGGTTATGTATAAGGTTAATTCTTTAAAACCTGATTTTATTCTGAATACCGGTGATTTTATTGATTTTGGATGGAGGGAGTTCGAAAAAGATGACACAATCCTCTCTAAAGCAAGAAGTAGATATGGCAACTATGCTATTTTAGGCAACCACGATGTCGGAACTTACGACCCTTATTTCACTGAGGCAGACAGAGAAAATAATATATTGATAATGAACAACCTGATCAGGGCTTCAGGCTATAAGGTTCTTAATGATGAGTTTAAGATAGTTAGTATTGGTAAAGCAAGAATCGCACTCATAGGTCTCCTTACAGGAGGGCGGTTTCCTCATATGATATACGGGAATCTGGATAAAGCAATTGCAGGCATTGATAGTGTTGACCTTAAAATTCTTCTCAGTCATGACCCAAATCAATGGGCAGAAGAGGTTACAGGAAAAACTGACATCAATATTACTCTTTCAGGACATACGCATGGCATGCAAATGGGGATTATAACTAAGAAATTCAGATGGAGCCCCTCAAAATATTTTTATCCTCACTGGAATGGATTGTACTCAGATGGGAATCAGTATCAATACGTTAATCGCGGACTTGGAGTTCTGGCGATTCCTTTCAGAATATGGATGCCTCCTGAAATAACTGTAATAACCATAAAAAAGGAATGAATCATCTGAATGCAGAGACAGGTCTGAGACCTGTCTCTACGCAATTGATATTTAAGGTAATGCTTTCAAAAAGAAACGGGCAGCAGTTTACCTGCTACCCGTCGATACTACCCGTTCCTGATCTTTGTTCTAAACCTACTAACCTACTAACCTGCTAAACCTGTGAAAAAATGATCTAATAATTACTGGGAGTAATTAACTGACCATATGGGTTCGGGTAATATGTCATTAGACAAAACGAAACATGTAAATATTCCGGAAATATATTTTTTGTTTTTTCAGTATAAGATCAACCTGTTTTTACATTCCGGAATTACAAATAATAAGCTATACAGGATAATATAACTCTTCATTCGTTTTTTAAGTAAATTGCACCATGTCAGTTAATATTCATTTACACATGAAAAATGCTAGTAAATCATTAATTTTCTGGATTTTAATTAGCATGAGTTCTTATGTGAACGGACAAGATGCATGGATAAGGATCAACCAGCTCGGTTACAGAAACAATGATATTAAAGTTGCAGTTTTATTAAGCCTGAAATCTTTAAATATAAAATCGTTTGAATTAATTGATGTAAAATCCGGTAAAGTTGCAATGACATTTAATAATGCCATTCAATCCGGACCATTAATGCCATTTTTTAGTTGTTACAGGCTTCCGTTCTCAGGCTTTAGGAAGGAAGGAGTTTACAAAATTGCAGCAGGAAAAACCGTTTCTCCCGAATTCCATATCGGAGATAATGTATATGATGGAACTGCCGATTATCTCCTCAATTATATGAGGCAGCAAAGATGCGGATATAATCCATATGTAAAAGACTCATGCCACACTCACGACGGGTATGAGATTTATGGTAAATCTGATGACTCTTCTCATATTGATGTAACGGGTGGGTGGCACGATGCTGCCGATTACCTGCAATATGTGTCAACTTCAGCCAATGCTACCTATCAGATGCTTTTTGCTTATTCAGAGCATCCTGGTTCATTTTGTGACGGATATCTTTCAAATGGTTTGCCAGGACATGACGGCATTCCTGATGTTCTCAACGAGTGCAGATGGGGACTTAACTGGCTCCTGAAAATGAATCCGGGACCAGGAATAATGTACAACCAGATTGCAGATGACCGTGATCATGTCGGATTCAGGCTTCCAAATCATGATACTGCAAATTATGGAAAGGGCAAGGAAAGGCCTGTTTATTTTTGTACCGGAAAGCCGCAGGGCCTATTTAAATATAAAAACAGGACAACAGGAATAGCCTCAACTGCCGGGAAGTTCGCTTCTGCATTTGCAAAAGGATCCGGAGTCTTTAAAAAAATTGATCCGGAATTTTCTAAATTGCTTTTAACCAGAGCAATATCAGCTTTTGATTTTGGTCTGGAGAACCCGGGCGTATGCCAGACTGCACCCGGAACTGCTCCCTATTTTTATGAGGAAGAAAACTGGGTAGATGATATGGAACTTGCTGCAATTGAATTATATAATGAGACAAAAGATCTCAAATACTTCAATTTTGCTCTGGAATTCGGAAGAAAAGAACCTGTTACTCCATGGATGGGTAGTGATACTGCACGTCACTATCAGTGGTATCCGTTTGTTAATATGGGTCATCCGGCAATTGCCAGGCATCAGAAAATCAAGAGTGCCCCTGAGTTCTCGGATTATATGAAAAAGGGATTGGATCTTATAAAATTTAAATCTCAGAATAATCCCTTTCATGTCGGTGTTCCGTTCATCTGGTGCTCTAATAACCTGATTACCGCAGTAATAACACAGGCACATCTTTACTCTGAAATAACGGGTGACAATTCTTATGATGAGCTTGAAGCGGCCCACCGAGACTGGCTTTTCGGCTGTAATCCATGGGGAACCAGCATGATAGTAGGGATTCCTGAAAAAGGCGTGTACCCTGAAAATTCACATTCCTCATATGTTGTCAAAGGCGGTCAGGTTTTTGGAGGGTTGGTCGATGGACCGGTATATCCTACAATATTCAATTCCCTTAAGTATATATACCTTTCCAGGAAAGATAAATATGCTTTGTTCCAGACCAAACTCGCCGTTTACCACGATGACTTCGCTGACTATTCCACCAACGAATGTACCATGGATGGGACTGCATGTCTGATAAATTATCTTTCAGCATTGCAGTCCGGATCAGCAAAAGTTTATAAATAGCACAATGATAAATAAACAAAAAATTTGCAGAATAGAGGATATAGAATTTAAAATAATATATTCGGGAAGAAGGACAATTGGGATCAGTGTCCTTCCCGATTCATCAGTGATAGTAAGAGTCCCATATCCTACATCAATAAATACAATCACCCGGATTGTAAAGCAGAAGTATAGCTGGGTCCTGAAACATCGGGACAACTACAGAAGATCTGAAAACAGTCCTATGAATAGGGCATATACAACCGGTTCAACTCATCTCTTTCATGGGAAAGAGTCTATCCTGAAAATTGAAAAATCAGGAAAATCACATATCTGGTTCCACGATAATACAATTGAACTGGGAACAGCAAAAACAAATGATTATGAAGCAGTCAAAAGAATGCTTTATAAAGGGTATAAAAGGGAAGCTCAGCTTTATTTTCCAGTATTACTAAAAAAAGTACTTGGGGAACATGAAAATCAGATGTTTAAACCCACAGGTCTTATCATCAGAACTATGAAAAGGCGGTGGGGAAGTTGTTCGAACAAGGGAGTAATAACGTTAAGTACAGAACTCATTAAGCTGTCTGACCTTTATATTGAATATGTTATAACGCATGAACTTTGTCATTTGAAACATCACAACCACGGCTCGCAGTATTATAAGCTTTTATCAGACGTTTTCCCTGAATGGAAGTCGGTGCGAAAGGAATTAAGGAAATATATACAATAACAGCCGTCAAAAAAGGTATCGAGCAGTTTGTTTCCTTAGCGTTACTTCGTGTATTACTTTGTGATCTTTTGTGGTTAAATGAATTAATGTTTACCACAAAGGTAATCTTATAA
>PMIJ01000212.1 GCA_003157015.1 Bacteroidales bacterium | reverse complement strand
GGTAAGAAAGGTAAGAGATCTGCACTGAAACATTCAAGGATCATGATACATCAGCCCATGGGCGGTGCAGAGGGAGTTGCTACAGATTTGGAAATAACTGTTCGTGAAATTGTAAAACTTAAAAGAGAGCTTTACGAGATAATCGCGCTTCATTCGGGAAATCCTATTGAAAAAGTAGAAAAAGACTCCGACAGGGATTACTGGATGACATCGCAGGAAGCTAAAGATTACGGGATGATCGATGAGATCCTCGTGAAAAATGTAAAGTAGTGTCTTATGGATAAATGTTCTTTTTGCGGCAGGACCAAGAAAGAGGCTAATATGCTTATTGCGGGGCTCGAGGGTCATATCTGCGATCACTGTATTGAGCAGGCTCACAGCATTATGAACGAAGAACTTGGCAGTAAAAAGAATGTAACGTTTGATACTATCAACCTTCTCAAGCCGGCAGAAATAAAGAATTTTCTCGACCAGTATGTTATTGGTCAGGATATGGCTAAAAAGATAATCGCTGTAGCGGTGTATAATCACTATAAACGATTGATGCAAAAGCCTGATGCCGAAGATATTGAAATCGAAAAATCAAATATAATCCTTGTCGGGGAAACCGGAACCGGAAAGACTCTTCTCGCCAGGACTGTAGCAAAAATGCTGCATGTGCCGTTTACAATAGTAGATGCAACAGTACTTACTGAAGCAGGCTATGTCGGCGAAGATATTGAAAGTCTTCTGACCAGGTTGCTGCAAAATGCTGATTATGACGTTAAAGCAGCTGAAAAGGGCATAGTCTTTATTGATGAGATCGATAAAATCGCCAGAAAAGGCGACAATCCTTCCATAACACGCGATGTGTCAGGAGAAGGTGTTCAGCAGGGACTATTGAAACTTCTTGAAGGTTCTATAGTGAATGTGCCGCCACAAGGAGGCAGAAAACATCCTGAACAGAAGATGATCCCTGTGGATACAAAAAATATTCTTTTTATCTGTGGAGGAGCTTTTGAGGGTATTGATAAGAAAATTGCTCAACGGCTAAATACTCAGATCGTCGGCTTCGGCGCTTCAAAGATCCGCGAAAAAGTGGATAAGGATAATCTTCTTCAATATATAGCGCCGCAGGATCTCAGATCCTATGGCCTTATACCTGAAATAATCGGTAGATTGCCGGTGCTTACTCATTTAAATCCTCTTGACAGAAAGGCTCTGAGGGCAATACTTACCGAACCAAAAAATGCCCTGGTGAAACAGTATATTAAGCTGTTCAGAATGGACAATATTGAACTCACCTTTGCAGAAGGAGTTCTTGAGTATATTGTTGATAAGGCCATTGAATTCAAACTCGGAGCACGCGGTTTAAGATCAATTTGTGAAACCATCATGCTGGATGCCATGTTCGAGATGCCATCGATCGATACAAATGAGCTTGAAATAACAATCGATTATGCAAGCCATAAGCTTGAAAGAATAAATCTTAAGATTCTGAAGGCATCTTAAAATCCTTAGATTATTACTATCAGCAAACTTTAAGAGGCTAAGGCCGAGGCTGAGACATTTACATTTCCCTCAATCTCAACCTCAACCTTAACCTTAACCTAATCTTGTTTTCCTTTCGTAGATAGCATATGTATAAGGTATTCCAATATCATCGTCCGTTTTAAACTCCTCTTTTTCCGTTATTTTCCAGATATTCAGATCTATCTCAGGAAAATAAATATCTGCAGGCGCCTTTTTATGAACATGAGTAATGAACAACTGATCTGCTATTGGCATAAACTGGCGGTAAATGCTTCCGCCTCCGATAACAAATACTTCTTCGTCTGGTGAGCATTTGCTGAGTGCATCCTCAATGGAATATGCAGTAACAGCACTTTCAATTGATTCCTGAATATCATCTGTCAAAACAATATTCTTCCGTCCGATAAGAGGCTTCCTTGGTAATGATTCCCATGTTCTTTTCCCCATTAGAACGGTCTTTCCGATTGTAAGCCTTTTAAATCGCTTAAGATCTTCAGAAATATGCCATAACAGCTCATTATCCTTTCCAATACCCCAATCTTCCGAAACAGCAACTATAATTGATATCATAACTTACATTTTACACTGAAATATCTCCTTTAATATGTGGATATGAAACATAATCTGACAGAACAAAATCATCATATTTGAAACTGAGTATATCGGATATTTCCGGATTGATCGACATCTTAGGCAGTTTGTATGGCTCCCGTGTAAGCTGAAGTTTTACCTGATCTAAATGGTTTAGATAAATATGCGCATCACCAAGGGTATGAACAAAATCACCCGGTTTCAGACCTGTTACCTGCGCTACCATCAGAGTCAACATTGCGTATGAAGCAATATTGAACGGCACACCAATAAATATATCTGCACTCCTCTGGTAAAGCTGGCACGATAATCTGCCTCCGGCAACATAGAACTGAAATAATATGTGACACGGTGGAAGAGCCATTTTATCCAATTCACCAACATTCCAGGCACTTATAATATGCCTTCGCGAATCGGGCGATTTCTTTATTGAACTGATAACATTTACGAGCTGATCAATTTTCTTCCCTCCGTCGGAAGGCCATGAGCGCCATTGGTAACCATAAACCGGACCTAGGTTACCATCTTTATCAGCCCACTCGTTCCAGATCTTCACTCCGTTATCGGTCAGGTATTTAATATTGGTATCGCCTGAGATAAACCAGAGTAGTTCATGAATAATGGATTTCAGATGAAGCTTCTTTGTTGTAAGAAGTGGAAAGCCTTTTTCAAGGTTAAATCTCATCTGATAACCAAATACGCTTATCGTTCCTGTCCCGGTCCTATCCTCCTTTTCAGTTCCGGTTTTTAAAACATGATCAAGCAGATCAAGATATTGCCTCATTACATTTGAATAAAATTGGTTATTCGGGTGTAATTCTTGCTGCCCATCCTCCACCAGGTGCAAGATGGATTTTCATCTTATCACCCGATTTTACTTTAGTTTTCAGATATTTATAATCGCCTGCATACCTGTCGGCATTGATACCATCCTTAAATATACCCATGGAGTAACTTCCTGCAGGAAGAAAAGAGAGGTCAAGATCAATATCGCGGCTGGTCCAATTTGTAATCGCTCCAACAAACCAATCTTTTCCAGATCGTCTGGCAAGAAGAAGATATTCACCCACTTTCCCATCAATCCCAAGAATATCGTCCCAAACAACAGGGATCTTCACTATAAAATCTGTTGTCTCCTGTTCTTTCATATAGTTTGAAGGGCTATCAGCCAGCATCTGCAGGGGGCTTTCATAAATTACATATAAAGCCACCTGGTGTGCTCTGGTTCCCTGACTCTCCGGACGAGTGAAATTCGGGGTAAAATTCGCTTTGTCCATATTTACCAGGGCTCCCGGAGTATAATCCATCGGCCCGGCAATCATTCTTGTAAATGGAAGAGTTACATCATGTTCCGGTGTAACATCTTTGCTCCACTTGTCATTTTCCATTCCTTTCACTCCTTCGCGCGTGAGGGCATTCGGCCATGTACGACCAAGACCGTCAGGTTTATACGCTCCGTGAAAGTCAATGAGCAGATGATGTTCGGCAGTTTTTCTTGCAGCTTCCAGATAGAAGTTGACAACTTTCTGATCATCTCTCTGCATGAAATCAACCTTAACTCCTTTCACACCCCATTTTTCATAAAGAACTATAGCCTCATCAATATTATCCCAGAAAGTTTTCCATACAACCCATAAAATTATTCCTACATGCTTGCTTTCAGCATATTTGCATAGTTCAGGGACATTTATTCCGGGCACTGATACCAGAACATTTCCCAGCGGGTACCAGCCCTCATCAAGAATAACATATTCGATTCCGTTTTTTGAAGCAAAATCAATATAGTATTTATAAGTATCATTATTGATACCCGCCCTGAAATCAACCCCATATAAATTGTTTGCATTCCACCAGTCCCATGCTACATGTCCGGGTTTTATCCATTTTGTATCTTCAATCTTATTCGGCGGGGCAAGCTTATATACAAGGTCACTCTCAATTAATTTAACATCATTCTGAGCGATAACAAAAGCTCTCCAGGGGAATGTCCGGGTCCCTTTTGTTTTGGCAATGTAGTCTTTGGTACTTGTAACGAACAGGTCACGGTCACGGGTAAGCTTTTCAGTATCAGGATATTTTGACCATATTCCGGAAATCTTTCCTGATCCTCCGCCAATGAGCCACATTCCCGGGTAATCCTCAATATCTGATTCTGTAACAAGAACATCAACTCCATTTACCTGAAAAAGGGTCGGCAGGCTTGCAAGATGCTTTTTGGCAATAGTGTCAAGAGATGAATAGATAAATGTCCTTTCGTTATGTGACATAAAGCTTGATTCCAGTGGATACCAGGAGTGTGATCCTGCAGGAAAAGCATATTCTGAAACTTCATTTTTAATAGTAATATCATCTTTAAATGAAGTTTCAAATCTGTATGCCACTCCATCGTCGTATGCTCTGAACTGAAGAGAAAAACCTGAATTAAATGAGATTGTCAGAATATTACAGTTATCTTTTATCTCTGATCTTTTGTTTGCTACAACCGGTCTAATTATATCATTAAGCTTGCTTAGCGATACCTTTGTGACCTTCTCATTTTCTCCCAAAACCCGCCCGTTTACAAGCATCATTGCAATTTTTGAATTGTTTATTACCTCTTTGCCTTCAATTGTCGCTGACCATTTTATATCGGCGCCAACGTTTATAGTCACAGAAATTTTATTATCCGGTGAACTGAACTTATACTCTTTCGCAACCGCCCAATATCCTGTAATCACAGATAAAAGAGCCAGTATAAATGTTCTTTTCATTATAAAATAGTTGATTAATATTTACCCCAAATTTATTGCAGAACAGATTATCCCTTTTTTTTCTTTCTTTTCTCAATTTCATCCCTTACTGTTGCAGCGCGTTCATAATCTTCAGTCTTGATGGCTTCATCGATCATCTTATAAAGCTCCTCATCGGAATATGTGTCATATTTGGTTTTTTCCGGTTCGAAGAAATTTTCGACTTCATTCACAGAGGATATGTCACTATCTGCTGGATTTACAGTTATTCCTGCTTTTTTCAGTATCTCTTCGGTAATAAATATCGGACACCCGAATCTCAGGGCAAGTGCCACGGCGTCTGATGTTCTGCTGTCGATTGAGTATTCTTTTTCTCCATTATTGCAAACGAGCTTTGAGAAGAATACCCCTTCTTCAAGTTTATAAATCATAACTTCAATAACAGATATATTGAACTCATCGGCAAATTTTTTAAAGAGGTCATGTGTTAATGGGCGCGGAGGATCTAAATTCTCAAGTTTTATTACAATTGCCTGTGCTTCAAAGCCGCCAATAATAATAGGGATCCGTCTCTCTCCGTTTTCCTCGATCAGTATCAGTGCATAAGCTCCGGATTGAGTCTGGCTATATGATATCCCCATTACTTTCAGCTTTACTCTCTTCATATCAATTATTTATGCGCCAAAGAAATAATCGGTTTTTGATGTATCTGACAAATATAAAGATATTAGCACTAACACCCTGAGTGAGAATATCCTTTTTTATTAACATCCTTACAACAAAATTAACCTCTTTGTTCATTCCTCATCATTAGAAAATAAGGGAGTTCAGATAATATTTTCTCTTATCAGTAACAGACAATAAAAAATAAGCAATATTGATTTGTAAATAATCTAATTTTTATATCTTTGCAGTCCAATTTTGGATAAAATTCGCAGGGGCAAATTAAAGTTATACGCTTGAATGATTGTATACGCCTCACGGAGTAACGTAAAAAAAAGATAACATGTACGCAATCGTAGAAATTGCAGGTCAGCAGTTTAAAGTTGAGAACGGTAAAAAGATTTTTGTTCACCGTCTGGATTTTGATGAAGGAAAAGAAGTCGAGTTTGATCAGGTTCTGTTAATTGAGGATGAAGGCAAAATTACTATTGGAGAACCAACGATTAAAGATGCAGTTGTCGGAGGAAAAATTCTCGACAATAGTATAAGGGGTGATAAGTTAATTGTTTTTAAAAAGAAGAGGAAAAAAGGATACAGGGTTAAAAACGGTCACCGCCAGAACTTTACACAGATTGAAATAATCAGTATAAACGGTATTGCCGCACCAATAAAAGCCGTTCCTAAAAAAGCTGAATCAAAAACAGCTGATGTTGAGGTTGCTGAAGAAACTGTACCAGTGAAAAAAGGTGCAAAGAAACCGGCAGCTAAAAAAGAAGAAGCCCCTGTAAAAAAAGCTGCAGAGAAAAAAGTCGCAGCTAAGAAACCGGCTGAGAAAAAACCTGCCGCCAAGAAAAAAGCGAAGGGCAAAAAATAGATAATTGAAATTTTAAGCAAATAAAAATATAGAATTATGGCACATAAGAAAGGAGCAGGCAGTTCACGCAACGGTCGCGATTCAGAAAGTAAACGATTGGGAGTGAAGCTTTTCGGCGGCCAGACAGCCAAGGCAGGCAACATTATTGTTCGCCAGAGAGGTACCAAACACAATCCGGGCATTAACGTTGGTCTTGGTAAAGACCACACGCTTTTTGCACTCACCGATGGAGAAGTTGAGTTTAAAAGAAAAAAAGATAATAAAACTTATGTGTCGGTTAAGAGTGTGAAATAGTTAAACAAATTAATTACTAAATCTATTTATCGATAGGTTATTTGACACTCTAAAGCGGTAACTGAATAAGCCATTATCTTAAAAGAATAAAGCTCCCGAAATTCTTTTCGGATACAGGAAAGCATTATCAGGAGTTTTTTGATATTTTTACAGCAGGCCCGTTAGCCTGCTTTTTTTATTAATTCAAAAGAGATTATGTTAACAATAAGCCTTATTCGTGAAAAAAAAGAATTTATAATTGAACGGCTGAAAATTAAAAACTTCGATGCGGAAGAAATAATTAACAGGATCCTTTTACTCGATTCCTCCCGCCGCGAAATACAGTCAAGAACTGATGCATTACAGGGAGATATGAACCGCATTTCAAAAGAAATTGGTTCAATGATGAAGGGAGGAAGAAGAGATGAAGCTGAGACTGCAAAGGAAAAAACATTTTCCATTAAAGAAGAAATTAAGTCGCTGACTGATAAAATGATTCCTATAGATAATGAGCTCCGGACCGAGATCATCCGGTTGCCGAATCTTCCTCATGAATCCGTACCTCCGGGACATGGAGCCGATGATAATGTAGAAGTCCGCTCAGGAGGTAAAATGCCTCTTCTGCCTGAAAACTCACTTCCCCACTGGGATCTGATTAAAAAATACGATATCATTGATTTTGACCTGGGCATTAAACTTACCGGAGCAGGGTTCCCTGTTTACAAAGGGAAAGGAGCAAAACTACAGAGAGCCCTTATAACTTTTTTTCTTGATGAAGGTGAAAAAACAGGTTATTCAGAGGTGATGCCTCCTATACTGGTCAATGAGGATTCGGGGTTTGGCACTGGTCAGCTCCCCGATAAGGAGGGACAAATGTATCATGCTACACTCGATAACTTTTACCTTGTGCCTACGGCTGAGGTACCCGTTACAAATATCTACCGGGATGTAATTCTTAATGCTGACGCGCTTCCAATAAAGAATATTGCCTATACACCATGCTTCAGACGTGAAGCCGGTTCATGGGGAGCTCATGTACGGGGACTGAACCGTTTGCATCAGTTTGACAAGGTTGAAATTGTCAGGATTGCCCACCCCGATCATTCTTATGAGTCTCTTGAAGAAATGGTAACACATGTGGAGGGACTTGTTTCCAAGCTTGATCTGCCATACCGTATATTAAGGCTATGTGGCGGAGATATGTCATTTACATCTGCGCTCACTTATGATTTTGAAGTCTGGTCAGCTTCTCAAAAACGCTGGCTTGAAGTGAGTTCAGTGTCAAATTTCGAGTCATTTCAGGCAAACAGGCTAAAATGCAGGTTTAAAGAAAAAGGAGATAAACAAACCCGGCTGGTTCATACACTGAATGGAAGCGCCCTTGCTTTGCCAAGAATTGTGGCTGCCATACTTGAAAACAACCAGACTGAAGCAGGAATTAATATCCCAAATGTACTGGTGCCTTATACCGGATTTGATATTATAAATTAATATTTGCCTCACAAGCGTAGTTGGAAAAGCTGAAATCCATTAACCACAAAGGGGCACAAGCGTTAAGAAATAGCCCGGTGGGCTATTTTAGCGCAGTGGCCAGACTGCAGGGGTGGCTTTAACACAAAGGTCACGAAGAGGCCCGAGCGTTAAGAAATAGCCTGGTAGGCTATTTTAGCGAAGGGGCCAGACTGCCGCGAAGGCTTTTAACTTTGTGTCTACTTTGTGTTCTTTGTGGTTAAATAAATGAATATTATGGACCGAACAAAATCATCGTATATCTACGCCGGCCTGGCTGTATTATTCTGGTCAACAATTCCGACTGCATTCAAACTGGGACTCGGAGAAATGGATATTCTCCCAATGCTTACAATCGCATCTCTTGCTTCAGCCACAGTATTATTTATTATTGTCTCAGCCGGTAAGAAAATTCATCTTATAAAAATGAGTTCGCCTCGTGAACTTTTAAATTCTGCAATTCTCGGACTTATAAATCCATTTCTATATTATCTTATTCTCTTAAATGCTTACCGGTTACTCCCTGCCCAGGTTGCACAACCGCTAAATATGATATGGCCGATTATTCTTGTCTTTCTTTCTGTGCCTGTCCTGGGACAAAAAATTGAAAGAAAAAGTTTTATCGCTCTTATCGTAAGTTTTACAGGTGTATATATCATATCATCCCAGGGTAATCTTTTCAAATCGGGACATGCAAATCTCACCGGTATCATTCTTGCTACAGGAAGTTCAGTCTTTTGGGCATTTTATTTTATACTTAATGTGAAAGATAAGAGGGATGAAGGGGTTAAGCTTCTTCTTAATTTTATTTTTGGCTCAATCTATCTCATCATAGTAATGATCATTAGAGGCAAATGGCAAATTGAGACAGGCTTTAGGGGTGTGGCCACATCAATTTATGTCGGAATTTTTGAAATGGGAATTACCTTCTTTTTCTGGCTGAAAGCGCTTCAGATGGCCTCGACCACAGCACAGGTCAGTAACCTGGTTTACCTGGCTCCTTTTCTTTCTCTGATTTTTATACACTTTTTTCTTCACGAACCCGTTTATTATACTACCCCTTTGGGATTAATACTTATAATATCCGGAATCTTTATTCAAAACATGCGATCAAAAATTATAGTTTAATTGTTATATACATATTATATTCAGAAATATGAAAAAGCTAGTTATACTTCTTTCTTTCTTAATACTCGTATTAGGTTCGTGTAAAAAAAATGTCTCTCCCGCAACTACAGCTGAGACTGTGGATCAACTGGCCCGGGATTATCTGTATGATGCAATGAATCAATATTATTTCTGGTACAATCTTATGCCTGCAGTTGTAAAAACCGATTACAAGGATCCTTACACACTGCTGGATGCAATGATGTATAAAACCCTTGACAGATGGAGTTTCGTGCAGACCTATGAAGAGTATTTAGCGATGTCCCAGGGAGACTTTGTAGGACATGGAATCAGCCTTGGACTTGATCCGAACAACCAGGTCAGAATTGTACAGATTTACAATAATTCACCATTATACAGCTTGGGAGTCAGAAGGGGATGGATTGTGAAACAGCTCAATGGCACTGATCTTGCACCAATATTCCTTGCAAATGATGCCACTGCTTATAATAATCTCATAGGAGCATCTACAGCTGGCATAACCAATACTTTTCTTTTTCAGACACCCCAGGGAAAAGATTCCACAATAGTTTCCACAAAGGCTGCGTTTACTCTGAATACTGTACTTTTGGCTGATACCCTGCATCTGAAATCAGGAATAACAGGACATCTTGTTTTTGACCAGTTTATACAGCCGTCAAATGATGAATTATTGACAGCATTTACATATTTCAGTCAGAATAATATAACAGATCTTATAGTAGATTTAAGATATAACGGAGGAGGAGATATAAGTGTGCTTACAAATATGGCCAGTTACCTTGCAGGCACAGCGAAACTTAATACCCCTTTCCTCCAATTGACCTTTAATGACAAAAATACTTCATATAATACAACATATAACTTCAATTCGGTGGCTTTCCCTCTGAGTATCACAAAATTAATTATAATTACTACCAGGGAAACGGCTTCCGCCAGCGAGGATTTCATAAACGGATTGAAACCAATTCTTGATGTACATACTTTAGGTGACACAACAAACGGGAAACCCGTTGGAATGATTGGAATTCCTTATCAGACCAGTTATATGTTCTGGCCAATAACTTTCTCGCTGGTTAATTCTGCCGGCCAGGGCGGATTCTATAAAGGTTTTGCACCCGATAAATATGTTCCTGATGATTTTACACATGATTGGAATGACAGAAACGAAGCCTGTTTTAAAGAAGCTATTTATTACCTGGAGCATGGAACAATTTCATCAAAGGGATTAATGATAAAACGACCCACTTTGAAATTCTCTGAAAAGGATAATAAAAATAATAACGCATACATCTTAAAGAAATAGATTTACATTCTGGCATTTAGTCAATATTGTTTAATCGGCTGTTACATTTTTGGATATTTTCCTCTAATAAAATGACATTTTGTGGACAGAAAAGAAAGCAGAGTCGATATAGATAGATGAACCGTCTCTGCTTTCTCATTTTAAATCAATGAGATGACTAAACCCGGATCTGCAGCTGATTGCAGAAATAAGGTATATCCAATCTAATGGCAAAATCCAAAAAGGATTATTAACTTGCCAATCAAAAACAACCCATTGAAAGTCAAACCAAAGGAAAGAATAATTCTGGGCATTGATCCGGGTACCAGCATCACTGGATATGGAGTTATAAAAACTACCGGTGTTACTCCCGAACTTATAACCATCGGGTCGATAGATCTTTCGAAGTATGATGATCACTACCTTAAATTAAAGCATATTTTTGAAAGGACTATCGGGATCATTGATGAATACCATCCCGATGAACTGGCTATAGAAGCTCCGTTCTTTGGAAAAAATGTTCAATCGATGCTAAAACTTGGCAGGGCACAGGGCGCCGCAATAGCAGCGGCACTTACACGTTCATTGCCAATATTTGAATATGCTCCCCGGAAGATCAAGATGTCAATTACCGGCCAGGGCGCTGCATCAAAGGAACAGGTAGCTTCAATGTTGATGAATATTCTTAAATTTAATCTGACCGATATAAAGCTTGATGCCACCGATGGATTGGCTGCCGCCCTTTGTCATTTTTACCAGACAAATAATCCTACTCAGACAAAATCTTATAACAGCTGGAAAGATTTCATGAATAAAAATCCAAAAAGAGTAATAAAGGAGGGTTTATAAAACGGTTATACAACTGCAAAGGCAAGTGCCACCACACTTACTTTTACACCTTCCGTCTTAAGAAGTTCATTTACACATGATTCAATGGTCGATCCGGTAGTTATGACATCATCGACCAGCAAAACATGTTTCCGCATTATTGGCTGAGGATCAATTACCTCAAAAATACCTTCAACGTTTGTCCATCTTTCATAACGCGATCTTTTAGTCTGTGTGGCTGAAACTATTGTTCTTACAAGTGAATTTACATCCACAGGCAGGTGCACAGCATCTGCAATTCCAAATGATATTATTTCACTCTGATTGTAGCCTCGTATTTGTTTTTTTTCAGGATGAAGAGGAACAGGGATTATCAGGTCAATGTCGTCCATAAAACCCGATGAATCAAGAGACAAGCCATATATTCTCCCAAGTTCATACCCCAACTCCCTGATTCCTTTGTACTTAAGATTATGAATAAGTTTTCTTATACGGCTGCCTTTATTATAATAAGAAAAAGCGGCGGCCTTTTCTATCATACATCTTCCCCAGAATAGCTGAGCAACAGGATTGTCTGTCAGAGTATGATAGTTAGTCCGCGGAATTACAACGTAACATTCAGTACAAATAAGGCTTTCATTCCGTACAAGATGGCTTCCACAGGCATAGCACTTTCGCGGAAATAAAAGGCTAATAAAATCATCCCATAAATCATATAAATAATTCATGCAGCAAGCAGAATGATTCTATAAAGTTAAGAAAAATACCAGGATAATATTAACGCATCCCCAAATCCCTTCCCTTTAGTCCAAGGAAAGGGGAGTAACTAATTGTCTGATAATCGATTCTGGGGGTGTTGAAAAAGTCCTTAGTGACAACCTTAGTGTACCTTAGTGGTAGAACCTAAACCATTGAACCACAAAGTATCACAAAGTACATCTCAAAGGAACACAAAAAGAAGAAATTAAGGAAAATTACTTTTTCAACAATCCCATGCATGGGGTAGGGTTAAGAAAAACAAAGAAGAATAAGATGACCGGCCTCGTAAAGCCTAAATAATTGGATTAGAGAATTACTTTCCTGCTGATTTTTGCAGCAATCTCATTGAATTCTTCGGGCGAGAATTTTAGCTTAGGATTTTTGAAGTTGATATCTTCCATTGTATCCATCGGGACCAGGTGTATATGGGCATGAGGCACCTCAAGACCCAGTATGGCTACTCCGATACGGTTGCAGGGAATCACATTTTTAATTGCTACGGCGATTTTCTTTGAGAAAATCACCATTCCTGATAGATAAAGATCTTCCAGGTCAAAGATATAATCTGTCTCCCTTTTAGAAACAACCAGTGTATGTCCGGCTCTCAAAGGGTTGATGTCGAGAAATGCAAAATAATCATCATTCTCAGCTATCTTATAACAAGGAATTTCACCCTTAATGATTTTAGAAAAAATTGTGGCCATACCGGTATTGAAATGATTTATTAAATTGAAATTGAAATTATTTCAAAAGGGATAGTTCCTGATGGAACTTTTATCTGAACTATATCACCCACCTTTTTCCCGATCAGACCCTGGGCAATAGGAGAACTCACGGCAATCTTGCCGAGTTTAAAGTTTGCTTCACTTTCAGGTACAATCAGGTATTCCATTACTGAATTATTCGTTTTATTCCTGATCTTCACCCTGTTAAGTAATCTTACTGAAGAAATATCAATTTTTGATTCGTCAAGGATTCTTGAGCGGGCAACTATATCCTCTAGCTTAGATATCCTTAACTCAAGCAATCCCTGAGCCTCTTTAGCTGCAGCATACTCGGCATTTTCAGAAAGATCACCCTTATCCCTTGCATCAGCTATCTGCCTGGATATTGAAGGCCTCTCAACATTCCTTAATTGGTCGAGCTCCTCTTTCAGTTTCTGAAGACCTTCCACAGTAACATAAATAACCTCTGACATATTCTCTCTTATATTAAAAAATAAGAAGAATTCCGGGGTTGCCGGAACTCTTCAACAACAAATATATAATTTTTTTTAATAATTTACAAATAATAATCTTGTGAAGAGGTGTTTCACAGGTAATTATCCTTACCCTAAATTATTCTTTATATTTTTCTCCTGCTTTTCTGGTACTAGCTCTTACTTTTTTCTTCTTTTCCTTATCCCGCTTCGTCAAATCTTTTTTATTTTGTTTCATACGTGTCTGTACTTCAGGCGATTGTATATCAATTGCTCTTTTCTGGGATCGTTTTACGTTTTTCTCATACTCTTTTTGAAGCTTACGGTCATTTGCTTCCTGTTTCCTTTTAGCTTTTAATACCGACCTGGGTTCTTTGACTTTTACTTCTTTCTTTTCCCCAAGAGTTTTATCGAAAAGTTGCTTTTCAGGATTCTTGTGAAAAATCTGAGCTCTGCATGAGCCGATTGATAATGTTAAAAGAAAAATAAAAAAAAAGACCCTCCTCCAGGATATATTATTCATTCTCAGATATTACAATAAATAATTCTCAATTCCGTTAAATTCACAGCGATATAAGTAATTTTGCATTATTAATTATTCACTGATGTCTTCAAATTCAAAAATAGGACTTTTTTTTATTACAATGGCGCTTGCTATTATCGTAGGTTCGTGCAATAAAAAAAATGATGTTATCCCTGATACTTACGTAAATTTTACTCTCGACCTTAATGATCCCGAATTTGTCAGTCTAAACGGAATCGGTGGATCAGTTGTTGTGGGATCCTCTACAAATAATTGGGGACCTGGTGCCGCAGGTTATAACGGGAATGGCATTATTATTTGCAGCGGAACCGAGGAATTTTACGCCTACGATCGCACATGTCCTCACGATTATGTTGTTAACAGCCTTAGTATAAAGATTAACATTGACCCAAACAATTCGATGATAGCTGTCTGTCCGAAATGCGGCACTAAATATGGACTTACTGTAGGAGGAACTCCAGCCTCAGGCGTAGGAAGATATCCTTTAAAGAACTACAAAACGAGTTCCCAGGGCAATTATGTTACAGTGTGGAACTGATCAGGGCCTCTCCCTAAACCCCTCCTCCAAGAGGGAGGGGCTTCAACAACATATAAAAATTAATACCCCCTTCTCTCCTGGGACAGGGGGATGAGGCAAATAATTCTAATATCTGTAATGTTCAGGTTTGAAAGGTCCTTTTTCCGGTACTCCAATATATTCTGATTGTTCCTTTGTAAGTTTTGTGAGTTTCACTCCCAGCTGATCGAGATGTAAGCGGGCAACTTCCTCATCGAGATATTTTGGCAGTCTGTAAACACCTATTTCATATTTGTTTTTCCACAGATCAATCTGTGCCAGTGTCTGATTGCTGAAAGAATTACTCATAACAAATGAAGGATGGCCGGTAGCGCAACCAAGGTTAACCAATCTCCCTTCGGCAAGTATAAAAATTGCGTGCCCGTCGGGAAATAAATATTTATCAACCTGCGGTTTAATATTAATCTTTACCACTCCTTTAAGCTCATTCAGATTGTCAACCTGAATCTCATTATCAAAATGACCTATATTACAAACGATTGACTGATCCTTCATTTTCAGCATATGCTGCAGGGTTATTATATCTCTGTTACCGGTAGCTGTAACATAAATATTTCCCTCAATGAGAGTGTCATCGACTGTTTTAACCTCAAATCCTTCCATTGAGGCCTGTAAAGCGCAAATAGGGTCAATTTCCGTAACAATAACCCTGGCTCCGTAAGATTTCATTGATCTGGCACACCCTTTTCCCACATCGCCATAACCGCAAACAACAACTACTTTTCCAGCCAGCATCACGTCAGTTGCCCTTTTTATACCATCTGCGAGAGATTCACGGCACCCGTAAAGGTTATCGAATTTTGATTTTGTGACCGAATCATTAACATTTATTGCAGGTACAAGTAATTCGCCATTTTCCAGCATCTGGTACAAACGGTGGACGCCTGTGGTAGTCTCTTCTGATATCCCTTTTAATTCACTGACAGTACGATGCCACTTCCCCGGCTCTTTTGCCAGAATATCTTTTAGCGTAGAGAGAATTATTCCTTCTTCCCTGTTTTCTGGTTTCCTGTTAAGTATTTCAGGAGATTTTTCAGCCTTATATCCAAGGTGAACCATAAGCGATGCATCACCGCCGTCATCAACCAGAAGATTAGGACCTTTCCCTTCGGGAAATGAAAGCGCCTGTGCGGTGCACCACCAGTATTCCTCCAGTGTTTCACCCTTCCATGCAAAAACAGGTATTCCTCTGGCGGCAATTGCAGCTGCAGCATGATCTTGTGTCGAAAAGATATTGCAGCTTGCCCATCTCACATCAGCGCCGAGTTCGGCCAGAGTCTCAATAAGAACGGCTGTTTGAATTGTCATATGGAGCGACCCGGTTATTCTTGCTCCTTTTAATGGTTGTTCAGAATAGTATTTCTTTCTGATCGCTAATAACCCGGGCATTTCTTTTTCTGCAATTTCTATCTCTTTTCTGCCAAAATCAGCCAGTGAAAGGTCTTTTACCCGGTATTGCAAAGTATCAATTGTTACATTCATAATTCAGTCAATTTTTGAGTGTTCAAAGTTAATAAAAACATTTGTAATATTTCAGGCCAGCAGGTTCAGCGTATCTTGTTTATCATTAGCCATTTGCTCAGTTAACTGTTCCAGATTGTTGAACTTTTTCTCATCTCTAAGCCTCTTCCTGAATACAACAGAAATTTTTCTTCCGTAAATGTCCTTATCAAAGTTTAAGATATGAACTTCAATACTTCTTAAACTGATATCTATGTTGACTGTTGGGTTGGATCCAATGCTGAGCATACCAGGAAAGACATTATCATCAAGCATTACATTAACTGCATATACTCCGTTGGCCGGGATTAATTTATATTGCGAGTCAGGTTTAATATTTGCTGTGGGAAACCCAATGGTACGCCCGATTTTTCGTCCTTCAATTACTGTTCCGGTTAGGGAATAAAAATATCCGAGCCATCTGTTAGCTGAATCTATTTCCCCTTTTAACAGAGCTCCACGAATTGAGGATGAGCTTATTGCACCTTCTTCTGTATGATAACCCTGTACCTGTTCCACCCTGAACTTCAATTCTTCAGCACATTGTTTTATTGTATTAAAATCGCCTTCACCTTTTCGTCCGAAATGATGGTTATATCCTATAATAAGATGCTTCGTTCCAATTTTTTCAACTAGAATGGCTTTAATAAAATCACATGCCGGTATTTTACTGAAACTTAGATCAAATTCTATAACAACAAGATGGTCAATGTTTTCTTTTTCGAGTAGTACTATTTTCTCATCCATAGTTGTAAGGAATGTCAGATTTACATTGTTCTGTTCGAGCACAATCCGGGGATGAGGTGAAAATGTAATTACAACGGATTCCCCTTCCTCCTCTTCCGCGCGTTTTACAAGACAATCAAGAAGAGCCATATGTCCCCTGTGAACACCGTCAAAAATTCCCAGAGTTGCCACAGGGGAAATTAGATTAAGATTTTCAAAACCCTTATGAATCAACATAAGATAAAAATATGTCTGCAAAATTAATAAAGCCCTTGGAAATGAAACAATTTAATGGTTTAGATTTCGTAATTTTATAGAAATATATCCATATTGTCAAACATCATGAATTCAGCAAGTTTCTATCAATCTGACCCGTGGTTAAATCCGTTTACAGGAATTATTGACGGGCGGATCGCAAAATGCCTGTTAAAGGAAAAACAACTTACAGGTAATGGTACGCTTTGTGATTTTGCAATAGGCCATTTGTACTATGGTCTGCATTATACTGACAATTCGTGGGTCTTCAGGGAATGGGCTCCAAACGCTGATAAGATTTTTGTGATCGGGGTCTTTACTGGCTGGAAAGAGAAAATAGAATTCATGATGAAACGGATTAATCAGATGGGAGACTGGGAGATATTTTTTCCGCATGAAGCTCTTAAGCATGGCGACCTGTATAAGCTTTCAGTTCACTGGGAAGGAGGGAACGGAGAAAGGATTCCTTCATATGCAAACCGGGTGGTTCAGGATGATAAAACCAAAATATTCAATGCACAGGTATGGCATCCGGAAAAAAGCTATGAATGGACATGTGAAAATTTTACACCGGAAGATCCCGCTCCTGTCATTTATGAAGCTCATATCGGAATGGCCACATCGCAGGAGAAAATCGGAACTTACAATGAATTTACGGAAAACATTCTCCCTGTTATAAGTAAATCAGGATATAATACAATACAACTTATGGCAATCCAGGAACATCCTTTCTATGGATCGTTCGGGTATCATGTCTCAAGTTTTTTTGCCGCTTCTTCAAGATTCGGAACACCTGAAGATCTTAAAGAACTCATTGATAAAGCTCATATCGCAGGAATTAGAGTCATCATGGACCTTATTCACTCTCATTCGGTTAAAAATGTAAATGAAGGATTAGGACTGTTCGACGGATCATTGGGCCAGTACTTTCATGCAAATCATAGAAGAAATCACGTGGCCTGGGATTCCCTGTGCTTCGACTACGGTAAGGATAATGTAATTCATTTCCTGTTATCCAATTGCCGCTACTGGCTTGAAGAATACAAATTTGACGGCTTCAGGTTTGATGGAATTACGAGTATGATCTATTATGATCACGGTCTTGAAAAAAACTTCACATCATATAATGAGTACTTCGATGGCAACCAGGATGAAGATGCACTTGTTTATCTCTTTCTGGCGAACAAAATGATCCATAAATTTAAGCCTGAAGCTATTACAATAGCTGAAGAAATGAGTGGCATGCCAGGGCTGGCGGCTGATACAGAAAAAAAGGGATTCGGATTCGATTTCAGGCTCTCTATGGGGGTTCCTGATTTCTGGATAAAGCTTGTTAAAGAGACTCTGGATGAGAACTGGGATATGGGGAAGTTGTTCTATGAACTGACTCAGCATAGGCCTGAAGAAAAAATAATATCCTATTGTGAATCGCATGATCAGGCTCTTGTTGGCGATAAAACACTTATATTCAGGATGATAGATGCCGAGATGTATTCAGGTATGAACAAGTCCTATCACAGCATTGCATTGGACCGTGGGATAGCACTGCATAAAATGATAAGACTTATAACCTTCAGCACTTCAGGCGGAGGTTACCTCAATTTTATGGGGAATGAATTTGGTCATCCCGAATGGATTGATTTTCCACGGGAAGGAAACAACTGGAGCTTTAAGTATGCTCGTCGTCAATGGCAACTTGCAGAAAACAAAGATCTTAAATATAACTTTCTGCTTAAATTCGACAGGAAAATGCTGAAGCTTCACACTGACTTCAGAATTCTTGATGACCTTATAGTTAAAAGGATATATGAGAATAACGCAGATAAGGTTGTTGCTTATACCAGAGGGGAATTGCTTTTCGTTTTTAATTTCCATCCTACCACATCCTTCACTGATTATGGAATACCTGTAATGGGAAAATACAGGATAATACTTGATACTGACGATCCTTTATTCGGTGGATTCAACAGGATAGACCATAAAACCGTTTTCATTTCAATTAAGAAAGCAGAAAGGAACATTATTAATGCTCCTTTGTACCTATATCTTTATCTGCCTACAAGAACGGCCCTGGTATTTAAAAAAGAAGCAGTAAGGCGGGCAACAGATATTTAGTCAATCCAGCGAAGAAGATAGAAATCCTGTTTATGCGGCAGGTCTTTGTGTTTTGGATAGATTCGTATTCCGTAAAAGAATGATCCTGCCTTTTCAGGCACCAGGCTGGCCCTGTAAAGACATTTGCCGTTTTTATAGCTGACTAATTTAAACTCTTCACTGGCAACGAATTCATACTCGCCGGTTTTACTCATATGAGTTATAATAAATTCAACTCCGACGTTATCTTTTGGAATTTTCTTAATATCAAGCGCAATTTCCGCCCTGTAATCATGACCTGAACGATAGACATTATCTCCTGCCTTCTCAAAACTGTAATTCAGGACCTCAATATTATCCCATTCATCTTTAATTGCTTTCTTCCATGCATCAAGGGCTTTTGCTTTCTCAAAGTTATTACTGGTAAGATATTTATTCCTCTTAAAAAGTTTATTGTAATATTTTTCATAATAATCATCGATCATCCTCTTCATGGTAAATTCGGGAGCTATTTTTACCATTGTATTTTTTATAAGGCTTATCCATTCAGAAGATATACCCTGTTCATTGAATGAATAATAGGCCGGAACTATTTCAAATTCAAGCATATTATAAATAGTTTCAGCATCAATGTCATCCTGAAGGTCCTGATTTTCATAAGTTCTTTTCTTTGGCAATGCCCATCCGGCAAACGCACGATATCCTTCAACCCACCATCCGTCAAGGACACTGAAGTGTATTGTACCATTCATTACTGCTTTTTCGCCGCTGGTTCCCGAAGCTTCAAGAGGCCTGGTTGGTGTGTTGAGCCAGATATCAACTCCCTGTGTCAGGTTCTTGGCCAGTTCAATGTCGTAGTTCTCGAGGAAAATTACCTTACCCGCAAACTCAGGCATCTGTGATATTTCAAAGACTTTCTTTATCAGATCTTTTCCGCCGCCGTCATTTGGATGAGCCTTACCGGAGTAAATAAACTGAACCGGTTTCTCCGGATTATTCACTATTCTTGAAAGCCTGTCAAGATCGCGGAAGAGCAGCGATGCCCGCTTATAGGTTGCGAATCGCCTGGCAAAACCTATAGTCAGTGCTTTTTCATTGAGATGACCACTTATACTCAACAGTGTATGAGGGCTCACATGCTTTTCAATCATATCTGACTGGAGCCTTTTCCTGATAGTTATAAACAGGTTCTTCTTAAGCCTTGTTTTTACATCATAAACCTTTCTATCGTCAAGGCTGTATAGCTTTTCCCAAAGGGTTCTGTCGGTCTGGTCGAAGTTAACATTACCTGTCAATTCTTTGTAAACCTCTTTCCACTCGGGAGCAGTCCATGTAGGATGATGAACACCATTGGTCACATAGCCTATGAACAGTTCCTCCTTAAGATATCCCGGCCAGAGCTTATTGAACATTTCCTGGCTAACCTCCCCATGCAATTTACTTACACCATTAACCTCCTGTGACATACGTGCCGCGAGAAAACTCATGTTGAATTTTTTATCAGAGTCACCTTTGCACTGTCCCAGTGCCATCAGCTCGTCCCAGGTAATAGTTAGCCTGCTATGGTAATGTGAAATATACTTGCGAAGAAGATCCTCTTCAAATGCATCATGCCCTGCAGGAACTGGAGTATGTGTTGTAAACAGGGTTGAGGACCTTACCGCTTCCAGAGCCTGATAGAAAGTAAGATGCTGTTCATTTATAAGACCTCTTAATCTTTCCAGGCTGATAAAGGCAGAATGGCCTTCGTTGCTGTGATAGATATCAGGTTTTAATTCCATAGCTACAAGAGCTCTGATTCCTCCGATTCCCAGAATAAGTTCCTGCCTTAACCTGTTTTCAATATCCCCTCCATACAGGTAATGAGTGACTGTCCTGTCTTCCGGCAGATTATCATCAAAATCGGTATCAAGAAGAATAAGCTTTACTTTCCCGACCATTGCTTCCCATACACGGATTTTTACAGTTCTGCCCGGCCATACCAGGCTGACATACAAATGGTTGCCATTTGAATCTTTTACCGGGTTTATCGGGAGACGCGAAAACTCTTCAGCTTCATATATTGAGAGCTGCTCGCCTTTTGGTCCAAGCTTCTGGTTGAAATATCCATATCTGTAAAGTAGACCAACTCCGGTAATTTTTAAGTTCGAATCGCTGGCTTCCTTAAGATAATCACCTGCGAGGATACCAAGTCCACCGGAATAAATTTTCAGACATGGGTGTATACCAAACTCCATGCTGAAATAGGCAATTGATGGTAATTCCTGATTATCAGGACGATCTATATATGTTTTGAATATTTCATTGACATTCTTCAGTTCAGATACAAAATCATCATCATCTTCGAGTACCAGAAGTCTTTTATAGTCAATCTTTTCAAGCAGAAGTTTAGGATTATGCTTTACCTCTTCCCAGAGGGAAGGGTCCATTCTCTTAAATAATAGTTCAGCTTCAGTGTTCCACGACCACCACAGATTATTTGCCAGATCTTTAAGTGAAGCCAGTTTTTCAGGCACATCGCTCTGAACATAGATATCTTTCCAAACAGGTACCTGATAAGGTTTTCGCACATGTATTCCGGGAGTTTCGACGTACCTGATGAATTCTCTTGGTTCTTCTCTTCTTTCGTTGCTCTGGTTAAGTGCAAATTCGTAAGCTTCAAAATAATAATTGACAAGATTATCCCAGAGGGCAATTCTTGAAATATCATGAGCCTTTTCTCTGGCAATCTTAACATCACTTTCATTCAGACCGATGAACATTGCAACGAAATCCCTTATCTTGTTTATTACTTCAGTTTCATTATCATCAGTCCGTTCAATTATCGATATCCCATTCCCCGGATTTTCAAAATAAGTTCTTACCCACAGTCCGTACCCTGAAAGTGAGGTAGTAACCGTAGGTATTGAAAACATTTGACTTTCAAGAGGAGTGTATCCCCATGGTTCATAGTATGAGGGGAATACAGAAAGATCAAAACCTATCAGCAAATCGAAATAGGGCATATTAAATATCCCATCGTTCCCATTAAGGTAACAAGGAACAAAAATGATCTTTACCTTCGATTTCTCATCATTAGTGAGACTATTTGCAGCTATTCTTTGCAGGACCGGATCCGAAGACGGATAATGCAGACTATGGGTAAGGTATCTGTCGCCCCCGTTTCCCTGACCATTATTATAGAGGGCATCCTGAATATCTTTTCGAGGTCCTTTATGATATGCAGGTATCAGGAAGAAAGCTATACACTCTTTTTCTATTGTCCCTTTCTTCTGCAATTCACCCAGGGAGTCAATAAAAATGTCAACACCTTTATTCCTGAATTCATATCGTCCGCTGTTAACAAGTAAAACACAATTTTCTGCCACAGGATAGTCCAGTACTGCTTCTGCAACACTGAGAAGCTTTTCGCGGGCGATTTGTCTTCTTTCTTCAAAAATATCATTAGGAGGAACAAAGGAATCTTCGAATCCGTTTGGAGTCACAAAATCAACCTCCTTTCCAAGAAAATGAGCGCATTCTCTTGAAGTTATTTCGCTTACTGTTGTAAAAACATCTGCCTCTGAGGCTGAAATTTTCTCGAGCGATTGTTTAGCCACAACATTGAACTCCCTTGCAACCTGTAAAGGAACATATTCTTCCATCTTACCGTAAAGAGGACGATTATTTCCGGCAATGCTTCGTCCCAGAACGGTAGCATGGGTCGTAAAGGAAGTAGCAATCCATGGTACATTTTTTTTTAGGTACAGTATCCCTGTTCCGGTCATCCATTCGTGAAATTGAGCAATGGTATTATGATGCTCGCGATAGAATGTTGAAAAACTCTCAATCAGCTTGCCTGCACCATATCCAAAGAGCGCAGGTTCTACATAATCCCACTGACCTGTGATGCTGTCAAGCTTAAATGTTTCCCAGAAACCTGCAAATATCTCATTCTGCTGACCAAAATACGGAGTAAAGTCGATTAAAAATACAATAGGTTTTCCAGAAATATTCCATCTCCCTGTTTTAACTCTTAATCCTTCACTGGCTGCTCTGGCTTTCCATTCAGGAAATAAGGATTCATCAGAAATAAATTCGGGATTTGTTACATCTTCCCGCCATACATCCGGACCGATAAGGATATAATTGTCGCCAAGTTCTTTTACTATTTTAAGCGCTTTGGTTGAGATTACTGTATGTATTCCCCCCACTTTGTTGCATACTTCCCAACTGGTTTCAAATATAAATTCAACCTTCATCTTAAAAAATTATTTTTTATATCGTAGTAATCCTACTTTTTGTTTGATTTAACTTTGACAGCCGATTTAACGGGAGCTTTCTTATTTATTGCCCCGGAGGTCGGTTCGGAGATTTTTTCTTTTGGGGATACTATTGCTTTTGATTTTAGTGATTTTCTTTTAGCCGGCTTTTTTCCGGGTTTTATTTTCGCAATTTTCTTGGTCAGTCTTTGAATTTCCATTGACTGTTTTTCTATCAGCATATCTTTTTCAATAACCTGGTTCCCAAGTTTATATATCTGATCTTGTTCAGCTGTATCAGGAAATAGTTTACTCAACCTTATCTCAAAGTCGCTGAGCACATTCATATAGTTCATAAATGCGTCGTAAGGTGTTTCATACGGGTTGAAATAGGCGTGTACTGCACCGTCGGAGAAGAACTTTGTAGCCATGTAATAAAAATGGTCACTGGATTGCAGGTACTCCCAGTCTTTTTTAATCAATTCGTCTTCACATTTATTAACTTTCCCGGCCAAGCTGTATAATTTGTCGAGGGCAGCAACCTGCAACTCATTCCCGAGCCATGCGGTTATGTCGCGCTCTTCATCAGCCCACGATATGGGAGATGGAATGTTTATTGCAGATACCGGCTGCAACGTGTCGGCAATCTCAGTTGTTGTCATAAACCTGAAAGGAGTTTTTTTCAGAACTGCACCAGGCATATGCGAAAGAAAATCAAAGATCCCTGTCTCCTTCCAATTGTGTTCACCAAAAGTCTCATAATCGAGAAAAATATTGATCAGCTCGCTTTTCGGCGCAAGCTTATTTATCCATGAAGCATACTTATCTGCTGTTAATGGCCATGAGTTCCAGTTCCTGTTTGAGAACCTGAAAGCAATATCATCACTCAGAACAAAGTTACGGAGAAGTACTTTAAGGCGAGGATTCAACGAGTTGCAATAAAGAAAATTGGGGCTTTTCCATCCAAGCACGTGCTTTGCTCCCTCAGTCAGCATTGATTTAAAGCCCATATCTGCCACCCACGATCCTATTGTATCAGAATAAATTAATTCGGTATTACGGAAAGAAGTAGCATCTACTCCAAGAAATTCCTTTAACATTTCCCGGTGGTTTGTCACCTGCCGTTCAAATTCAGTCCTGCTTCTCAGCGAAACAAGGGAATGTGAATTGGTCTCCGCAAGAAATTCCACCATTCCTGTCTCAGCAAGTCTTTTGAAAGAATCGAGCACTTCAGGCGCATAAAGCCGGAACTGACTGATTGCCAGACCTGAGAGGGAAAATGTAACTTTAAATTTCCCTTTATGTTTCTGAATCAGATCCAGAATAATATTATTCGCAGGCAGATAACATTTATCTGCAACCTTCCTCATTATGGATTCATTCGAGAAATCATCATAATAGTAATGATCATGTCCGATATCAAAAAACCTGTATCTCTTGAGCCTGAATGGCTGATGGACCTGAAAATATAAACAAATCGCTTTTTTGCCTGAAACACTCATATCTTAGTTCTTTTGATTTTCAATAACTCTGTAATAAATATCGCGCACATGCCTGGCTGAATTATCCCATTTAAGTCTGATAACTTCCTCCTTACCGTTTTTTATGAACATATGGGCAAGTGCGGGATAATTAAGGATCCCATAGATGGCATCAGCCATCGCATCTATATCCCAAAAATCAGTTTTCACAGCATGAGTAAGTATTTCAGCAACACCCGATTGTTTACTAATAATTACAGGTACATTTGACTGCATGGCTTCGAGAGGTGATATACCGAAAGGTTCCGAAACCGATGGCATAATATATACATCGCTCATATCGAGCATGGTAAAAACATCAGCACCTTTAAGAAATCCGGTGAAATGGAACCGGTCGGTTATTTTAAGCGCTGCTGCTCTACGCATCATTCTCTCCATCATATCTCCCGATCCTGCCATGACAAATCTTACATTGTTCATGACCTGAAGGACCTTATAAGCTGCTTCAATAAAATATTCGGGGCCCTTCTGCATTGTAATCCTTCCCAGAAATGTGACTACCTTTTCGTCAAATCCCTTTTTAATTATGCAGTTTTCTTCAATCGTAACAGGTTCAACTGCGTTATATACTGTCTCAACCTTTGCCGGATCAATATTGTAACGGTTAATTACAATGTCCCTGGTAAGGTTGCTTACCGTAATTATTTTAGAGGCAGCATCCATTCCATTCTTTTCAATCCGGTAGACATCGGGATTCACACTGCCCCCGCTTCTGTCGAAGTCTGTAGCGTGCACATGAATTACAAGTGGTTTTCCCGACACTTCCATTGCGGCTATCCCGGCAGGATATGCGAGCCAGTCATGGGCATGGATTATATCAAACTCATTTTCATCGGCTATTACAGCGGCCACTACGGAGTATTTATATATTTCATCCATAAGGCTGCTGTCGTACTTTCCTGAAAAATCTACTTTTCCTTTACTGTTGGTCTTGACATAAAAATTATATCCTGATACCTCAGATTTGACCAACTTCCAAAAATCGTCAGGATCGGTATAAGGCACAATCTTTGAGGATACTTCAATTCTTTCAACCGGACGTTTGAATCCTTTGTAAAATACTTTTTTGTATGCAACCGGCACCTGGTTTGCGCCTACCAGTCGTACCATAGTCTGATCCTCATCGCCCCATGCTTTTGGAACGACAAAGATCACTTCCAGATCATCGAGCGTTGCCATACCTTTCGTCAGACCATAGCTGGCAGTGCCTAATCCACCCGTGATATGAGGTGGAAACTCCCATCCGAACATTAACACCCGCATAACCTATCCTCGTTATTGATTTGCAAATTTTGTCTCAAGTAAGTTAATAATCCTTAATACCTCACCAACACTCCATGCCTGTGAGATAGCACCCTGAGGTGAGTGAGGAGGATCGCCATCATAGATCTCGGAAATCGTACTGATTCCGTGTTCGCTCATTACAGCTTCAAGCCCATAAATTAATTTTTTTACTTTCTGCACACCCTGTTGACCATATACTTTCAGCCATCCTTCGCAGAAGGGACCATAAAGCCATGGCCATACCGTACCCTGGTGATATGCAGTATCTCTTTCTTCCTGATTTCCCCTGCAGACACCTTGGTACAATTTATTTCTGGGAGAAAGGCTTCTGAGCCCTCTTATGGTAACAAGGTCCCGATCTGCAACATCCAGTATCTTTTTCATCTGGTCCTTATTAAGCATTGAATACGGCATCGAAACAGCTATTACCATATTCGGCCTTATAAAAGTATTTTCCCCTTCATCATCATTAACATAATCAGCCAGATAGCCAATTTTTTCATCCCAAAATATATCAAGGAATGATTTCTTAATAAGCTCCGGCAATTTCTGATATTCCTTAATAAGCGTCTTATCGTTTCCCTTTGCTGCCATTTCAAGAGAAAAACAAACAGCATTATACCAGAGAGCATTTATTTCCACATCATAACCTCTTCGTGCGGTAACCGGAGTGCCATGTACTACAGCATCCATCCAGGTCAGAGCTTTCCCAGGGGCATCAGCATAAATAAGGCCATTGTCTCTCATGTGAATATTAAAAGCGGTACCATTTTTAAAGGCATTCAGTACTGATTTTGCTGCTTCACCATATCTCTCCCAACTATCCGTGCCACCGTGTTCCGTATATTGCTGAACAGCCCAGAAAAACCAGAGAGGTGCGTCAACAGAATTAAATGCCGGGTTACTTGTACTACCCATATTTGGAAACAATCCATCCTTCATTTTGTTAATTTGTGTATCCAGTACTTCTCTATAGAGTACAAGACCATGACGGGCAAGTGCTAAACCCGGTAACGCTATAAAAGTATCCCTTCCCCATGCACCAAACCATGGATAACCAGCTATAATAAGAGTCTTGCCTCCGCGTTTTTCAACAAATTGCTGGGCAGCGTTCTTTAAACAGTTAATGAAACTATCCCTTGGGATCTTACCCGAAACGGTCTTTGTAAACTTCTGTTTGAGCCCCGCAGTCTTCTCCTCTTTGGTTGATGCAGAGAAAACAATAACATCTCCTTTTTTTGCTTTAAGTTCAAAAAAACCCGGAGTAAACAGGTCCTCCGAATAATCATATCCCCGTTTCTGTTCCTCAATGTATTCTACTCCACGATACCAATCGGGCATTTGAATAAACTCAGCATCAGTGGAAAATTGAATATTTAACCATGGAAAGCCTTCATACATCTTCGACCTGATGCCGTTTTCTATGAAATCGACCCTCGTATTGGCAGCCAGGTTGGCGTGAGTAAGCTGATGAATATTCCTGAAGGCCAGGAATGGACGGAACTGCAGTTTCATTGGTTCAGATGCCTCAAGGATAGAGAACCTCATAAGAAGCTGTTCTTCATAATGAACCATAAGTCTTTCCTGTTTAAGAATTACACCACCAACCCTGTAAATTCTTGAAGGAATATCATCGGTATCATAATCCTCAACATATTTATGACCTTTTGGACTGAAATAATCTCCTTTATATTTTCTTATCCCTGTATTGAAACTCTTGTCCTTATTTACAACTGTAACATCGAGGGAAGACAGTAGCACAAATCTCTCCCCTCCTAACTCATCAACAGGACAAACCAGCAGTCCGTGATATTTCCTGGTATTACAACCAACAAGTGTTGTTGAGGAATAAGAACCCGCTCTGTTCGTTCTTATCATCTCACGTGCCAGAGAATATTCGAGGTTAACTACCTGTCCCTTTTCGAACTTAATGTAACTCATATATTTACAGTTTGAATAACGTATAAAAAACTATCTAAGATACCAATAAAAAATGAAGCCTGCAAACAAGCGTCATCTGGCGGGAAAATTAATAAAATTTCTTAAAAGTATTGCCGGATTAAAAAAAGAATAACTTTGCATTTCAATAATTGAAAATAATTATCAATTAACATTTTACTTAATGAAAAAGAAGCTTTTATTCTTTATGTTTATCGTATTGTTTTCTGCCGGTTGCAAAAACAATATTGTCAGAATTTCAGGCACAATTGTAAATCCTCTCAGCGGAACCTTTATTTATCTCGATGAACTCAAGTCGAATGAACTGAAACCTGTTGATTCAGTTAAGCTTTCCTCAGATGGTGCTTTTAATTTCAAGAGGGAGATTAAGCAGCCTTCTTTCTACCTTCTAAAAAGAAATGAGAATAACTTTCTTACAATGCTGATTGAACCGGGGGAGAAGATCACACTTAAAGCTAACTCAGATTCACTGAATTATCCAATATCATTAAAAGGATCTAAAGGTACTGAAATGATGACTGAATATAACAAGACACTCCAGTCAACAATAAAAAAACTTTCAGGACTAAGCGATATCTATAAACAAAATGTAGATAAGCCCGAGTTACCAAAAGTAATTGAATCTCTCGACAGTCTGGCACAGAGCTACCTGTCGGAAATTAACTCCTATACCAAAAAATATATCGATGAAAATCTTAACTCGCTGGTCAGCCTTGTTGCACTCTATCAGCAGGTTGCGCCCAGCGTTTACGTTCTCAATCCGGCAAAGGATATGAAATATTTTGAGAAGGTTGACTCCTCTATGTTTAGCCTTTATCCCGATTATGAACCCGTAATATCGCTGCATGATCAGGTTAAGGAGTTAGCAGCAAAAATGAAAGGAGAAACAGGTGCAGCTCCTGCCTCAGCTGCAGGAGCCATGGCTCCTGAAATATCTCTTCCAACACCAGCAGGAGATACTATAAAATTATCCTCAACCAGAGGGTCAGTGGTTCTGCTCGATTTCTGGGCCTCATGGTGCGGTCCATGCAGAAAAGAAAATCCAAACCTGGTGAATGTATATAGTTTATATCACAAAAGAGGGTTCCAGATTTACCAGGTATCACTCGATAAAACCAAAGACGCCTGGATGAAAGGTATTGAGGACGATCATCTTGAGAAATGGATACATGTCAGCGACGTTCAGTACTGGAATTCAGTGGTTGTTCCGCTTTATAGAATTGAATCCATACCATGCAATTATCTTTTAGATAAAGAAGGCAGAATAATTGCATCAAACCTAAGGGGTCCTCAATTGCAGACCAAACTTGCCGAAATATTTAAATAATTGCTGAAAACAAAACTGGAAATCCGATATTTAATGAAACGAACATTATTCCTCCTGGCCCTGGTTCTTATTTTTTCGGGATGCAACGACAAAAATAAATTCGCAGTCAACGGTGTTATTAAAAATTCAAAAGAAAAATATATTTATCTCAACAGGCTTGATGTCGACACTCCCGTACTTATTGACTCTGCAAAGATCAGCAGGAAAGGTACATTCCGGTTAAAAGTAAAGAGCATAGGAGCTGACTTTTTCCAGCTTGGTTTTTCAACAAAGAATTTTATCACTTTATTGGCTGAGCCGGGGGAAAAGATAAAGCTCGATTTCAGCGGTCAAAACCTGTTTGAAAATTATTCGGTTGCAGGATCGGCAGGATCTGAGAAGCTGCACACACTTGATCTGGTTCTTATCGAAACAAAAAGAAAACTTGATTCCCTGACTTCAGTTTACAAAAACGCTTCAAAGGAACCTGGATTTGATGCAAGGGGTCCTTTACTTGAAACAGAGTACAATGAATTAGTCAAAGCTCAGCGTATGAAAAATATTGAATTCATACTTGGTAACATTAATTCTCTGGCATCAATCAAAGCTCTGTACCAGAGACTTAATGATGAAACATATGTTCTTTACGAACCACGCGATGTACAGTATCTTAAAATTGTAAGTGATTCGCTTACGCGCCATTATCCTAATTCAAAACAGGTGCAGGCTCTGGCAAGAGATTTCGAAAAGGAGTTGAACAGTCTGAAAATTTCTGAGATTGAGCAGATGAGCAAAAACCTGCCAAAGATTGTACTTGATCCTGATTTAGTTGATATTGCCGGCAAGAGAGTAGCATTATCTTCACTGAAAGGAAAGTACGTACTTCTGGCATTCTGGTCAGTCCAATCGAAAGATTGTATCGAAGAGAATCTTCAATTCAAAGAGCTCTACAAGCTTTATAGTAAAAAAGGACTTGAGATATACCAGATTAATCTCGATGAAAATGAAACTGCCTGGAAAGCAGCTGTCAGGTATGATGAGCTGCCCTGGATAAACACAAGGGAAGATGATCCTAAAAACCCTAAAAATGCCATTCTATTCAATGTAAAAATTCTTCCTTCCAACTACCTTTTTGATAAAGGAAGTAGAATTATTGCGTCGGACCTTCATGGAAGAGCACTGGAGCTAAAACTCGAACAATTATTCAACAAATAGCACAGAGCCTTGACAGAAACAGGGAAAATATATTTTGCTTCTGATTTTCACCTCGGATTACCTGCAGGATCGCTGCCCGTTGAAAGGGAAAAAAAAGTGGTCAAATGGTTAAACTCAGTCGTAACTGATGCAAAAGAGATTTACCTTCTCGGAGATATCTTCGATTTCTGGTGGGAATATAAGCTCGTGGTTCCAAGGGGGTTTACAAGGTTTCTTGGAACGGTTTCTGAGATAACAGATTCGGGAATTCCGGTTCATTTTTTTACAGGAAACCACGATATGTGGGTCGGCAACTATTTTTCAGATGAATGTGGCATGACAATCCATACTTCCCCTATAACGACTCAGTTTGACGGGAAGAGGTTTCACCTTGCACATGGTGAAGGATTAGGAACAAAAAGCACCGGCTATAAAATATTGCTTTCGATATTCAGAAACAGACCATTGCAGGTTATGTATTCAGCCCTCCATCCTTCAATTGGTATCGGAATAGGTCACAGGTGGTCGCTGAACTCACGGCTCGGGAAAGGCATCACAAAAGAGTTTCTCGGCGAGGAAGAGGAAGATCTTATCAGATATGCCCGATCGGTTCTTGAAATTGAGAAGATTGATTATTTCATTTTTGGACACCGGCATCTTGCAATGAAGTACAATCTGATGCCGGAAACAGAAATTGTATTTCTCGGGGACTGGATTAAAAACGGCAGTTATGCTGAATGGGATGGTAAAGACCTTAGCTTTAAAAGATTGCCTTAATTGATTTTTCCTTCTACCTTAACTGTCAGAACATAATAGGAATAAAGCTCGTTTATCTGTTCGAACTGGTACACCAGTTTACTGCCCGATTTCCTTGCCATATCAATCAGCCCCATATTCCCGGTGCTATTTGAACTTATCGTCTGCCCTGATAGAGATTTCCTGAAGAGTTCTTTCAGTCCTACTTTATCAAACTTATTTATAGTGTCAAGCTTCCCTTTAAGATCTTCCATTTTTTCATTGAGAATCAGGTTTCCAGTAGTCAATGTATAGACATCATCTTCCAGCCTTATCATGGCCACCGGCATACCGTATTTTTCCTCGGGCTCCTTACCGGGACTGTACCTGGCAACATTCTCAAGTATTTCAACAAGTACGCTGAAAATTCTTTTCCTCAGGGTTAATTCAACATCTTCTTCAGTAAGTTTTGTTTCTGTGAATGTGAGAACTTCCTTTTCAACATCTGTTGTTATGTGGCCTGACCAGATAAGGTAAACATTGTTATCGGCCATGAGCCTTTCAAGCTGAGAAATAATCTTACCATGAAAAGGCCGTTCATTCTTCCCGTAATGTATCCCTACCCCAACAGAATTCACTGTCTTGCTTAAAATAAAATAAGAATATTCCTCATCGAGCGGCACAAAATCATAATCTAGCTTATTGCCGGTTTTTTTTGCCATCTCTATCAGGCCAAGTCCTGCTCCGCCTTTATTACTGAATTCCGCTGTACTAAGCATTTGCCGGTATACATTTCTTATCTCATCGGTCTGAAGACTGTTAATCTCATCCAGTTTGCTTTTCAGGTCGTTTATATTTGCCGACGGAAGAACATTCCCTGTGGTGACAGTATAGCCGTTTCCTATTTTGGAGTAAACAACCAATGACATATCGGCATGCTGATGCTGATCGCTGTGCCTCGAGACATTCTGAAGACTCTCAAGGACGAACATAAAGAGCCTTTTCCTGCCGACGAACCCAAATTCAGAATTCTCCATCTCTTTTTCGAGAAGCATAAGCAGCGGAATGGAATTCTCATTCGTTACAACACCCCGGTAAACGAACATAAGGCGTTCCTTCATCATTTTATCCCGAATTCGACGAGTAAGATCCATCTGCTAAAATATGGTGGTTTATTGAGTTTTTAAAAATAGCACAAATTGATTAACTCACAAATTAAAATGTGCAGAAAAGGGAATGAAACTGGTGCACTCCTGGCACGGCAAAAAAAATCCACTCGTCAGTCTTCGGCTCAGCTCAGTCTGACTCGACTTCTCTCATCCTGCCCACCCCTCCCTGTCGAGATTACGGTAATTAATTGCTTCCGAGATATGTTCGGCAGTAATGTTTTCAGATTCACCCAGATCTGCAATTGTTCTTGCAACTTTCAGTATCCTGTCATATGCTCTTGCTGAAAGACCCCTGATATCCATTGCTGTTTTGAGCAACCTGCCACCCGACTCATCAAGCTGACAAAATTTTCGTTGCATTGAAGATGACATCTGAGCATTTGAGTAAACACCTTTTACTGATTCAAATCTTTTTGCCTGGATTGCTCTTGCCTTTACAACTCTTTCACGTACAACAGATGAATGCTCCACCCTCCCTGAGTCGGCAAGCTTGTCATAATTAACAGGGACAACTTCGATATGAATGTCAATCCGGTCGAGGAGGGGTCCGGATATCCTGTTAAGATATTTCTGGACCATTCCCGGCGAGCACATGCATTCCTTTTCAGGATGATTATGAAAACCGCATGGACAGGGGTTCATACTGGCAACCAGCATAAAGCTTGCCGGATAATCCACGGTCGATTTTGCTCTTGAAATTGTAATAACCCTGTCTTCAAGAGGTTGCCTCAGAACTTCCAGAACTGTCCGTTTAAACTCCGGTAACTCATCGAGAAATAGTACTCCATTATGGCCAAGAGAAATTTCCCCCGGCTGCGGAAAGGTACCTCCACCGACCAAAGCGACGTCTGTTATTATATCTAATGAGGGGGTTTTTTATAAATTTATAGTACTGGTAAAAATAAACAGATGGTGGAGTGAAATAGATGTACTAAAGAGCTAAGGAATTCCATTTTGTTAAAATTTATTTGACTTGAATTTATTCTTGTCGTAACTTTCATCTATTACTGTAATGCAGTTAAGGTCGTTTATTCTTACAACCAATATTTAATCATATGAAAACATTAGGTTTTATTGCGATGAATGCTCTCCTGGTATATAGTTCAATCGGATTATTAAGTGCTCAAAGCAAAGTTTGCCTGGACAACACAGAACAATTTTCAATTGCATCAAAATATGTTACTGGTGAGAAGTATGTAATTCAGGTAGGTTTGCCAATCGGATACTCATCCACCCATAAATCCTATCCGGTTTTGTACGTTTTGGATGGCGACAAATCATTTGGAATGACCAAAGAAATTGCTGACTGGTTGATGTGGAATCATGAGATTAAAGAAATTATTGTGATTGGTATAAGTTATGCTCAAGGAATGGATGCCTGGTGGAATAAGAGAGCACGAGATTATACTCCAAGCATGGATACCATATTTGGCAAAGATTTTTTGAAAGCCGGAGGAGCGGATAACTTCGTTAAGTTTATTAAAAATGAGTTATTTCCCGTAATAAATAAAACCTATAGAACAATACCGGATTCAAGTGCCATTAGTGGATTATCCTTTGGCGGATTGTTAAGTTCATACATACTTTTTACACAACCTGAAATGTTCCACGGCTACATTATTATTGCTCCTACTTTAGTTTGGAATAACAAGAGTATTTTGAAACTGGAAACTGAATATTTCAATAGTCATAAAGAACTTAATAAAACAGTTTATATCTCTTATGGTTCTTTGGATTATAAAGATTGGGTA
>PMIJ01000192.1 GCA_003157015.1 Bacteroidales bacterium | reverse complement strand
AAAACTGTTGAAGCCTTAATGGAAACTGTAAAAGATTCTATGGTAAAAGGTAGTAACGTTTATCTCAGGGGTTTTGGGAGCTTCATAGTAAAGAAAAGAGCCAAGAAAACAGCCAGGAATATTTCCAAGAATACTACCATTATTATTCCTTCCCACAATATTCCAGCTTTCAAGCCGGCAAAATCTTTCATAACCAAAGTAAAATCACACGTTAAGAAATAATTCTCTATGCCAAGCGGTAAAAAAAGAAAAAGACATAAAATGGCCACTCACAAACGTAAGAAACGTTTGCGGAAGAACAGACATAAAAAGAAGTAGCAGATCAGTAAGTGGTCATTCATCAAATATTTAAACCTAAAGATCTGATGGTCTTTAGGTTTATTGTATCAGTACATCTGATGTGACTGATAATATATTAACTCAGATTAATATAGTGAAGTGGTAAACAAGGATTTAATCATTGATGTTGGTGATTCCGAAGTTTCTTTAGCGTTGTTGGAAGACAAGCAGTTAATTGAGTTAAACAAGGAAAAACGTAATATTAAATTTTCAGTCGGGGATATTTACCTTGGAAAGGTAAAAAAGATCATGCCCGGACTAAATGCTGCATTTATAAATGTAGGTTACGAACGCGATGCTTTTCTCCATTACCTGGATCTTGGTGCGCAATTCAGAACACAGCACAAATACTATCTCACTGCCATTCAGAAACTAGGCAAAATACCCCCTGTACATAAGTTCAAACCGGAACCTGATATTGACAAAGATGGCAAGATTACGGATGTTTTAGTCTCAGGTCAGACAGTAATTGTTCAGATCACCAAAGAACCTATTTCAACAAAAGGTCCCCGGCTCGCCTCAGAAATTTCCCTGGCCGGACGAAACCTCGTACTAATGCCTTACTCTGATAAGGTATCCATATCTTCAAAAATTGAGAGCGTTGAAGAAAAAAACCGTCTGAAGTCTCTGGTTCAGAGCATTAAACCAAGGAATTACGGAGTTATTGTGCGTACTGTTGCTGAAGGCAAAAAAGTCGCCGTCCTTGATGCTGAACTCAGGGAACTTGTTCAAAAATGGGAATCAGCTTTCATTTCGGTTAAAAAGGAGGTAAAAGCGCCAAAATTGTTTATCGGCGAAATGAACAGAACTTCGACGATCCTCAGAGATATGCTTAATGTTACATTTAACAGCATTCATATCAATGAACCAACATTAGCCGAAGATATCAGGACCTATATTAGAGAGATTGCACCTGAAAAAGAAAAAATAGTCAAATATTACAAAGGCACTCTTCCAATATTCGACTATTTCGGAATTAATAAACAGATAAAAGGACTCTTTGGAAAAACTGTTTCATTCAAACATGGCGCATACCTGATTATCGAACATACTGAAGCGCTCCATGTCATTGATGTTAACAGTGGCAACAGATCAAGATCGGGTAATGATCAGGAATCAAATGCCCTTGAAGTTAATATGGAGGCGGCAACTGAAATTGCCAGACAATTGAGGCTTAGAGACATGGGTGGAATAATTGTTGTCGATTTTATCGATATGCAATCTCAGGAGAACAAACAGCAACTTTATGATAAGGTAAAAGAGGTTATGGCTAATGACAGAACAAAGCATAATATCCTTCCTCTTACCAAATTTGGACTGATGCAGATAACCCGGCAGCGGGTCAGACCGGAAATGACCATTGTGACAAATGAAAAATGCCCTTCATGTCAGGGAACAGGAGAAACCAAACCCACAATACTTTTTACCGATGAACTTGAGAGAGGGCTGTCATTTATTGTCGATAAGATAAAAACAAGGAAACTCATTCTGAATGTTCACCCGTTTGTTGCTTCTTATCTTGTAAAAGGTCTCTTCCCGATTTACGGGAAATGGAACTTCAAATATAAAATAAAGCTTAAGATCCAGGCAGTTACGTCTTATCATATGCTGGAATACCATTTCTTCGATCATTTCAATAATGAGATAGATCTCGCCTAATAACTTCAAGGGCATTTGTAAGGATGATTTATTACTTTTGTATTTGAAAATAATAAAAATTTAAGGGATTATCTCTGTGAAACTCTGTGCTTCTCTATTTAACTCTGTGACAGTTCTTATCTTTTGTTACACAGAGTACCACTTAGAAGCACAAAGAGCCACAGAGACAAGGAACTATTTGAATAGCTATAAAGCAATATTGCAATGAGAAACCTTATATTTTTTATATCATTTATTCTATTTGGTTCACACATTTCAGCTCAGATATACGATCCGGTAACATGGGATTTCAGCTATGAGAAAAAGGGGGAGAAACAATATGAGCTTATTTTTACTGCCAATATTGAAAAGAATTCACATATCTATTCTATGGATATCCCTTCCGGCGGACCAATCCCTACATCTTTCCGGATCGATTCGTTTCCAGGTTACAAGCTCGACGGTAAACCCTTTGAAGTTACAAAGCCGATCGAGGTACTAGATGATGCTTTTGGCTTTAAGATAAAAACATTCAGTAACACAGCAGAGTTCAGACAAAAAATAACAGCTGTTGCATATTCTTTTACCGTTAAAGGCGCAGTAAATTTCATGGCGTGCAATAATGCTACCTGTTCCCCTCCAAAAGATGTGGAATTTGAAATAAAAATAGGTGATAAGACTAATAATGGTAATATTAAAAGTAATATAACAACAGGAGATGTTTCTGGTCCGGTCAAATCGGAAAGAGGATTGCTGAAATTTTTTCTGATATCCCTATTGGCAGGATTTGCAGGTGTACTGACACCATGTGTATTTCCAATGATACCGATGACTGTCGCATTCTTCTCCCGGGGTTCGGAAGAGAATGTGAAAGGGAAAGCTGTCTTTAAAGCACTTGTTTTTGGTATCTCCATAGTTCTGATATATGCCTCCCTGGGGATAATCGTCTCACTCACAAGTGCAGGAGCAGGATTCGCGAACGCATTGAGCACTCACTGGATTCCAAATACAATTTTTTTTATATTATTTATTGTATTTGCCGTCTCATTCTTCGGTGCATTTGAAATTCTGCTTCCAAATAGCTGGGTGACAAAGGCTGATTCCAGGGTTGACAAGGGAGGTATTCTGGCAGCATTTTTCATGGGATTAACAACTGTAATAGTTTCATTCTCATGTACCGGTCCCATAATTGGTGCGCTTCTTGTCGAGGCAGCAAGTGGGGATGTTCTAAGGCCAACATTTGGAATGGCAGGCTTTGGAATTGCATTTGCATTGCCATTTACTGTTTTTGCCTTATTCCCCTCTATAATGAACAGCATACCCAAATCAGGAAGCTGGCTGAACTCGATAAAGGTGGTGCTCGGATTTATAATGCTCGCGTTCAGCATGAAATTTATGATGACCATCGATAGCGTCTATTCACTCGGCTTATTATCCCGTACACTCTTCGTATCTGTTTGGATTGTCTTGTTTTCACTATTAGGTTTTTATCTTATGGGTAAATTGAAATTTAAACATGACAGTGATTTTAAATCTTTAGGAGTATTCAGATTATTCCTTATTATAATTGTATTTAGCTTTGTAGTGTACATGGTTCCGGGGCTATTCGGAGCTCAGTTGAACGGACTCTCATCTTTTCTGCCGTCTGCTGAAACCTCAGAATTCAATCTTCCGAAGATGATTTTGGAAAACAGATCAGTGTCAGGCCCGGTCGCTGAATCTTTGCAGGCCAGCACGATTTGTTCAGAACCGAAGTATAGCGACATTTTTCATATGCCATTGGGTCTCAAAGGCTATTTTGATTATAAACAGGGTCTTGCCTGTGCAAAAGAACAAAAGAAACCTGTGCTGATAGACTTCAAGGGACACGCCTGTGCTAATTGCAAAAGGATGGAAGCTAAAGTCTGGTCCGACCATGAAGTCCTGCAAAGGCTCAGAGATGACTTTGTGATAATTGAACTATATGTTGATGACAGAACTCAACTGCCTGAAAATGAATGGATAATTTCTTCGGTTGATGGAAAACAGAAAAAGACAATCGGCAAGTTATATGAAGACTTAGAGATTTCGAAGTTTAAGACAAACGCGTTGCCTCTTTATGTAATAACCGATTCCGATGGCAATCCAATGAATAACCCGATGCCAACCAACCTGAATGTCGGGGAGTATAAAAAATGGCTCGATGAAGGAATAGAATTGTTTAATTCCAGATATTCTAAATAGCCATGTTTTCTTTACATGAAAGATCAGATGGAATCACTCTCATATATTCCGGATTTTTTGTTTAGTGAGATTATTAATATTTCAAAGTTGCACTGTATGGAAATTATTTGATATAAATATTACCATGGGTTGCATCTATTTTTAGTGTTGACTTGCCCGGATTTCTGCCTACGGTTCCTGTTGTGATATACTCCTTTTTGTCCTCATTCAATGCTTTTTGTTCGGTTTTAATATTTTTATCAGGAAGAACAAGAAATGTATTGATATACCTGATATCCAGATTGTAGGATGAGCCCGGATCGAAATTTAACGACAGGTCAGAATAGCCTGAATTAATATCTATCGTCTCAAACCCTTTTTCAATGAGGTCAGTACTTATGCTTCCGTATCTTGTTGTCAGGTTAAGCTCTCTGCTCAGGTTGTTCACTTTGTAATCGGTAAAATACGCGTTACCCTGAAGGGAACCGATTTTTTCAATGAAAAACTTATCTCTTTTTGATTCACCTGAAATCATTTGGGCTTTTTTAATATCGTACTTTGATGAGATGGAGTTTATTGACAGATCGCCGGCTTCCCCGATTGAGATCTCGGAGAATGATGCATCAATATTCCCTGATTCCATTGAATTTATTTTAGCATCACAGAAGACCATTGTCAAAGATGATTTTTTACCTAGGGAATTAGCCTTAAAAGATCCATTTGAGATTGATATTTTAAATTCTCCGGTGTTGTCTTCCATATAGACATCACCATATTTATTGTCAATTTTAAGGTCCAGATAATCAGGTATTTTGATAAAGTAGTTTATCTCAATATGTGAATCATACGAAATTATTTTGCTTGTCATTCCTTTAAAACTTTCGAACAGGGTATTTATGTTTGATGAAAACTCTGTCTGAGCCGTAACAAGATATTTTGAATCAGCAATGTTGACAGAGATACCATCGAACATCTTGGTGAACTTTGAGTGGTCTTTTGAATAAGCTTTTACCTCAGCTCTTATGTAAGCGGAATCTTTGTTCCAGGGTGTTATCTGTATCGTTCCATATTTATTTGTCACTTCGAGGGTAGTCTGTTTACCCACAGGCACAGTCTTAATAAAACTTCTGGTTTCCGAATCATTTTGTGCTGATAATTCACAGATAATAATGAAAATCAGACTTGCTGTCAGGATAAATTTATATTTCATGGCTTTTCTTTTTTTCAGGATTGATTTCATTTGCCTTAAGAACGGTCAGCATATCTTCAAGAATTTTTATTTTTATGCGGTAGTTCTGTATTAAAGCTGCAACAACTTCCTGGTTGGAGATATTATCTTTCAGATCTTTTTTAACCTCCGTACAAATACTGTCAATATGAGATAAATCGGTATTAAGTTCCCTTTTAATATCAGGATTATTTATCAGCAGTGGGGCAGCCTCTTTATAAAGGGAGTTAACCAGAGTCTTATAATAAGTCTCAGTCTCATTCAGCGGAGTGCTGCCTCGGGTTAAAAGTTCATCACTGTTTTTCGCAGAATGTGAATCGGACCAGCGGTAAACAGGTCTGAAAAAAATAACTGCCGTACCAAGGATTACTGCCAGCATAGCTGCAATGTAAATCCACTGCCGGCTCTTTAATTTTTCCATTTTCAGATTCCTTCTTATCCCTTTCCAGATTTTGACAGAAGGAGCATATTTGTCAAAATCTTCCCTGTTTCTCCTTATATGTTCTTCAAGGTTGTCCATATCGTTTTTCTTTTGAAAGTAAATTTCTTAACTTTTCTTTAGCCCTCGAATATTGTGATTTCGAAGTTGATTCAGAGATTCCGAGGATCTGTGAGATCTCAGAATGATCGTATCCCTCCAGCAGATAAAGAGTCAGAATTATTCTGTAACCATCGGGAAGAGTTTCAATACCTTTGAATATTTTTTCAGTATCATAAAGAACTTCTTCATCCTCTTCATAAATAACAGGAGGAAGTGTTTCACAAAGTGTAAGGTCAATCTTCTTTTTCTTGATTTGATTTATGCATTTATTTACCGTAATTTTCTTCAGCCAGGCTCCGAATGTTGATTCAAACCTGAAAGAATCAATGTTTCTGAAACATTCAACAAACACTTCCTGGAGAATATCCTCGGCATCTTCCCTGTTATTCAATATCCTATAGGCCAGGTTGTACATTGCTTTTGAATACTGGTTATAGAGAATAAACTGAGCCCTGGTGCTTCCCTTTCTGCATTCATCAATAATTGATGCATGTATATATAAGTTCAAATTATCCACCTTATAAGCTAATCTGGTTCTAAAGACAAAAGGATATTAAAAGGGTTGCATTATTTCTCAGAACTTTGCAATTTTTTTAGGATTGGCATACCGATGAAAACGACAATAATGATAATCCCGCTTAAAAATGCAGAAATCAGTAAAAGTAAATCGCCGTATCTTACGTATGTTGTTATCCGGGTTTCGGGGTATACTCTTCCTCTGATTACTGATCTCGTCCACCAACCGGTCTCCTGAATTCTCTTCCCTCTTATATCAATAATGCAGGATATGCCTGTATTTGCAGCTCTGGCGACCGGACGCCGTGTTTCAATGGCTCTTAAGGAAGCGAAGTACAGATGTTGTTTATAGCCGTTGGTATTTTTCCACCAGCCGTCATTTGTAATAATAAATAAGGCTTCGGCTCCTTTTTTGACATAGCCTGTAACAAAACTTCCAAAGACTGATTCATAGCATATCACAGGAGCAACTTTCATTGCAGTGGAAGTGTGTTCAAAGCACATTCGCTCTTTCTGCATGCCATATCCCCACTTAGTGCCTCCCAGATATGGTAATATTTTTGTGATAAATCTTCCCGGGCCATTTGAAAATTGCATCTCTATTCCGGGGACTAATTTGGATTTATGATATATTCCGAACGTTATTCCGGTGTCGATCTGAACGGCAGAATTGAAATGATCATAATAAAGTCCTGTAGCGTCTATTCTTCTGGCACTGATGGTGGGGGCTTCTTTCATTGCAGGATAGAGCTTATACGTAACTATTCCTGTGACTACATTAATACCAGGATGTTGTTCTATCAATCTTTTGATCATCCTGATATATTTGTTATTTGGAAGGTCATTCAGATTTACGGGATCGTCGACTGTAGTCTCAGGAGTTATTAACCAGCTGGTACTGTCTGTTATAACGCTACCGGCTTGTCTTATTACATTTTTCAACTGATCTTCGAAAGGGACGGTGAACTTCTCGGTATAGGGATCTGTATTCGGCTGCACGATTACTATTTCCGATCCATCCTCAGAGTTTTGTTTTATGGTAAAGTACCTGTAAACTGAAATAGCTGAGGGAAAAATAATTATTCCCAGCCAAACGACCAGGTAAAGGTTATTCCTTTTCTTTTTATTCAGGAATTTTAGCAGGAATATAGTAAGAAAGAGGTTGGAGCATAAAATCCACAGAGAGCCACCGCCTGTTCCGGTTATTTCGTACCATTGAACAAATAGTACATCCTTCGAAAGCCCATTGCCAAGATTTAACCAGGGGGAGATAATGTTGATATTCAGGCTCACATATTCGTAGGCAAGCCAGAATACCACTAATGATATAAAGCCGGCAATGTTTCCCGCCCTGAGACGGACCACGTGGGCGAGCCACATCGTGAACGCCATTAGAAATGACAATCCCATTATTACACATATTGCACCTGTAATACTTGCGACTCTCATCCATCCGAGCGAAATGATGCTAAAGATCACGAATCCCGGAAGAATGAAGATAAAAACAGCATTTGTAGTATACCTTTTTGGATTCTCAAATAAATAATTTTCTATGAGGAAAAATGGCACAAATGCAATGAGCAGAACGAGTCCTGAACACCATCCTGTCCATGCTAGTCCGCAAAGAATACCACCAATTACTGAAAGTCCGACTAGAATATATCTATTCATCTGAAACCGGCCTCCTTTTTTTAAAAAAGTCAGGTCTGTTAATTATATAAACACCTGCAAAAATCAGGATAACTGAAATAAGCATGGAGGAAGATAAATGTTCATTATCAGCGAGACCCCAGAAAGTTGCAACAATTGGAATAAAGTATGTCACGGAAGATGCAAATATCGGAGAGGTATCTCTGATAAGCAGATAATAGATGACCAGTGCAGTTGCACTTCCCAACGCAGCAAGTATTCCTATGAAGCACAGATTTCTAACCCAGTTTTCACTTTGCATAGGACCTGAAAAATCTGAGAAACAGAGGTAAATGATTGCTACCGGACTGGTTACAAAAAATGAGAGAGAGGTTATCTTGATCCCGTTTAACTCTTTTACTTTACTTACTTCATTGGAACTTATTCCTGAAAGCAAAGTAGCCAGTACAACAAGGAGTCCAAACACATTAAAAGTGAATGATCCCGTGTATAATAATCCGATTGCTCCCAGTAATCCGAGAAACACGCCTGCGATCTGCGATTTTATTGCTTTCCGTTTATAGATTGTTATGCCGAATAAAAGAGTAAAGACCGGACTAAGCGAGTTAAGCATTCCTGCCAGTGAACTGGTTATTCTGGTTTCAGCGAGAGGGAACAGGAATGCCGGAATTACACTGCCGAATAATCCTATAATAATTATTGACAGTATGTTAGATTTATTAAGAAATCGAAAATGTTTTAGTGCTACAGGCAAGAGACAGACAAAAGTTATTACTATCCTTAGCGCACCCACCTGGTAAGGAGAGAATGATTCCAGGCCCTTTTTCATTAATATATAACTGGTACCCCATATTAATGATAAAATCACGAGAGCAATCCAATGCCAGATTTTTCTTTTTTCAGCCATAATATAAAAACACGCAAAAATAGCAGAAGAATCACATTATGTGTCTGATTCCTTGTAATAAATAGAACTATTTAGTTTTTAAATAAATAAAGATTCACATGAAGTACAATAACCCTGAAGGGCTCTAAGATAAGATGAAAAGATCACAAAGAGCTGAAATATATGGCTTTATCTTTATTAACTTTACACCTTTCCAGCACACTTATCGGTTAAAAAACTTCTTATATTTACTGCTCATAATCACCGCGGATGATTAGGGTTTTAGAAATTTTACTTAAAGGGATAATTCTTGGGCTTACAGTTTCAATGCCGCTGGGCCCCATTGGTATCATCATGATTAACAGAACAATAAAAAGAGGAATGCTGTCCGGGTTCTTTTCGGGGCTTGGTATGGCAAGTGCCGACACCTTACTTGCCATTCTCGCTGGAATAGGATTTACAGTTATTGTAAGTTTTATAAATAAGGAAATGTTTATAATCTCATTAATTGCCGGAGTGATAATAATTGGAGTAGGGCTGAAGGTGTTTTTATCCAATCCGGTAAAGGATATGAGAAACAGGGAAATGGCAAATAAGTCTTTATGGCGAGACTACTATTCTGTATTTGTTCTTTCGATTTCGAATCCTTATACTATATTTATTTTCGTGGCTTTTTTCTCAGGAGTTCATATAAACGGCAATGTAAAACCTGAACTTGTTCCATTTTTTCTTATTCCAGGAGTTTTCGTCGGAGCCATTAGCTGGTGGTTTTTTCTGAGCTATTTTGTCAGCAGATTCAAAAAGAAAATCAGACTGAGACTTATTGTAAGGATAAATAAAGTTGCAGGAATAGTTGTAATTGTTATTGGAATTATTGTCTTGTTAAGCGTGTTTACTCCTCTTAAATTGTAGTAGAGCAATCTTGAATCCCCGCGAGCGCATTGGCTTCGCCGAGCTCGTAAACTCGGTTCTCCGTTGCTTGCTGCGGAGTCAGCGAGCATTAAGAATTTACCTTAGGGGATCGAAGATTAGCTGCGCTGAGCTCCACTTCGTTCCGGTTCTTTGTAGCTTGCTGCGAAGAGCTTCAATATCTTCACTAAAATGAGAATCATTTTTTTGCATTGTTAAAATAGGTTAAACAGATAAAAAATTCAACAAGCCGGAATCATTTTAATTATATTGCGACAGAAATTAAAAATTAAGGCATGAAATTATTCACTAATTTTTTATTTATAACTCTATTTCTGGCTGGTTGTGAAAACAGTGAAGAACACCTTTCCAGACGGGCTGCTAAAATTCATGCGTCAATACTAACCATTGATTCTCATTGTGATACGCCGATGGAATTTTCAGATCCGGCATTTGACCTTGGAAAAAGACATAATGAAGGATGCGTTGATTTTCCAAGGATGAAAGAAGGAGGACTGCACGCTGAGTTCTTCGCTGTATTCACAGCTCAGGGTCCTAGAAATGATTCAACCTACAGTAAAGCGCATCAGAAGGCGCTTGATATTCTCAATGAAATAAATAAAAATGTTGCAAAAAATTCTTCATTAGCTGAAATTGCAACAACTCCTGATGATGCATACCGGCTAAAGAAGGCCGGGAAGATTGCAGCATTTATAGGTATGGAAAATGGCTATCCTGTGGGGAAAGATTTGACAAGAATCAAACTTTATTATGATCTGGGAGCCAGGTATATGACACTGGCTCATACAAAGAATAATGATATCTGCGATTCATCAACTGATCCTGCGGGCGCTGAAAACAATGGTCTTTCCGCATTTGGAATCCAGGTTGTAAAAGAGATGAACAGACTTGGTATGATGGTTGATATTTCACATATCTCGGACAAATCTTTCTATGACGTTCTTAAAATTACAAAAGCCCCGGTAATCGCATCGCATTCTTCCTGCAGAGCTTTGTGCGGAAGCCCAAGGAACCTTGCAGATGACATGTTGCTGGCTCTCAAGGAAAACGGGGGAGTTATTCAGATCTGTATTCTCGGAAATTATCTTAAAACACCTGAGCCTAATCCGGAACTGGATTCAAAACTCAAAGAACTTAAGGATAAGTATGGCGATTATGATGCTCTCTCAGATTCTGTTAAAAAAGTTGTTCGCAAAGAATACAGGGACATTCGCAAGAAATATGAAAAGTCTGCTACTGTCAAAGATATTGTTGATCATATCGACCACGTGGTGCAGGTGATAGGGATTGATTATGTAGGAATCGGAACCGATTTTGACGGAGGAGGTGGTGTAGAAGGATGCAGGACGGTTTCAGACATGAAAAACATTACGATTGAATTGCTCCGTCGCGGTTATTCTAAGTCGGATATCACCAAGATATGGGGTGGAAACATAATGAGAGTTCTGCGGAAAGTCGGGGAAGTTGCTAAAAATACTAAAACCCGGACCTGAGTCATTTGGATCTGTGCGTAACAAAAAAGAAGAACTAACACGGAGTTACACAGAGTATCACTGAGTTACACAGAGAAAAATCAAATAATTCAATGCTTTACTTTTGAAAAACGAAGAGTGTTTACAATCCAGTCGGGAAGAGATTTTTCCGGATCTCTTTTACGAAGATCGAGATACCAGCCAAACTTTTTAAGGATAGGTACTCTATGTGTCTCAACAAATTCGATTAAAGTGCCATCAGGATCTTCAATATAAGAAAAATGTCCTGCTGCTTCACCCATATCGAAACTGTTTCCTTCATGGCTCTTTTTACTGTCGACTGTGAAAGGAAATCCCTTTATTTCACAGAAATGTTTCAATTCATCCATTCCATGCATGTCGTAACAAATATGAATAAAGCCCGGATCTCCCCAGAACCGATTCTCATATATTTTTTTCCCGGGGTTCGTTTTAGAAGAAATCAGTTCGATTAGGCTATTTCCCAGTACTTTACTGAAAGCTCCGGTGAATGATTGGGATCTCTTAAGCAGTACTCTCCGGAATTCATTGTTCCCTCCGGGCAGGTCTGCAAGGTCTGCGAATATACCTGTAGTATCATAAATAACTTCATCATATCCCAGGATCTCGGAATAAATAACACGGGCCCTGTCAATATCTGATACGCCAATTATTGCTCCGTAGGCACCACCGGTAAGTTTCTTTTCATTCCTGAACCAGTCGGCAGCTTCAACAAGCTGAAAGAGATTACCGTAAGGATCTTTCATGAAAAAAGTCTTTTTGCCGGAAGGGTCTTTACCAGGAAAAGAAGGTACAGTTATTCCGTTTTTCTGATACAAAGACAATACATCCTGAATATTTTTTGTCTTTATCTTGCATGCAATTATACCACGATCGCCAATCCTTATCTCTTCTTTAATTCTGACAGGTACTCTTTCTGTATATTGCCAAATCTCGAACCCGCCACCGCTCTGAAGATTCATTGCAAGTATGGCATGTTTTTTTCTCGGTTCGCCTCCGGTATACGGCAACATCAGCTTAGCCGGTTCATTGTCATCAAAAATGCGGCAATCCATACCAAACTGGTCGATGTACCATTTCCATGCTTCCTCAACATTTACCACACCAATTCCCATTTGCTGGATTCCGCTGATAATATAATTTTTCATTTTCAGTATATTATTTCATTTTAAAAATACTTAAGAACTTACACAGAGGTTCACAGAGGATTGATATTGCTCTCTGTGTAACTCTGTTATTCTTCGTGTTTCTCTGTGATAGTTCTTAAAAATTTATTTTTCATCACATAGATTTTATTTTATCTGCAATTCTGAAGAAGAGCCAGGGACAATATCGTCTGATATGCAACATAATTAATTCACTTTTACCAACCAGGATTTCCCTTTTGTTTTTTAACATTCCCCTGATTATTATCTCAGCTGCCCTTTGAGGCAAAACTCCCTTAGCCTGACCATCGTCAAGTTTCCCATGTTCCTTTCCTTCAGGGTCAAGTGCATGAAATGAGATTAAAGTTTTGACTCTGCCGGGGATAATTACAGATGCCTTTATGTTGAATTTTTTATTTTCAAGATAAAGTGTTTCAATGAATCCATGCAAAGCCTGTTTAGAAGCGGAATAGGCAGAACGAAGCGGAAATCCAAACCTGCCTGATATGCTGCTGGTGGCAAGAATGTGTCCCGATTGTTTTCTCAGCATGAAAGGAAGAACTGCCTTAGTCAGGGCAATGGTTCCAAAATAGTTGATCTCAAATATTTTCCTGTCGAGCCACAATGGCGTCTCATCAATTCTTGCCCTCTGGCTTATACCGCCTATATTAAGCAGAAAATCAATTTTTTCGAATATGGCTATTTGCTGTTCAACAATTTTATCTATACCGGATGTGTCAGAAAGATCAAAAGGTACACAATGAACCATTATGGAACTATCACCGCATTCAGCTTTTACCCTTTCCAGTCCGGCAGGGTCGTTTGATGAGGCTATGACAGTTGCTCCCATCCTTACAAATTCATGAACGAGGGCTTCCCCGATACCGGAAGAGGCTCCGGTTATCCAGACTACTTTATTAATAAAATGATTCTCTTTCTTCATTCTGTATTCTATAGTCCTGCAACCAGGTTAACGAGTTCGGTGTGATTTTTTCTGAGAATATTAAATTCTGCACTGTTTTGTCTGATGAGGTTTCTTATTCTGAATCCTCCGGTTATTCTGCGGAACTGAAGATAATAATTCCACGCAAAGAGACCCGAAAGGGGCAGGGTAAGAAAAATAATCAATCCCAGCCACCAGGAGGAAAAAATAAACAGGGAAAGAATCAGATAAACCGGTAAAAATACAAAAGCAAGAGCCAGTGATAGACCGTACCGGATTGAGGAATGAAACTGCGGATCTTTAATTTTTCGAATCTGCAGATTTGGTATTTCGAGGAAAGTCAGATTAAAAATATTACCATATATAAACAACGGAAAGGTGAATACAATTCCAATTATCCCGGCAATTAACCATCCAAGAGGATGTTTCTTTTTTTCAAGCAGCCGGTAGTCGATATTGAGCTCTTTTGCTTTCTTTTTGACTCTGAGGCTCAGCAAGCATATTCTGTCATAAAGCGATTGATCGGATGTTTTAAGAAGATTCAATTTGTTCACGAGTATCCTGTCCCTGAAAAGCTTCGGAAACCTGATATCATCACTGAATCTGCCATTTATCATGCCTCTGAGTTCATCAATGGCTTCATAGTCCTCTTCAGATTCGATATGAACCATTATACCTTTCATCTCATCTGACAGCCTTGATCTTAATTCGTTTAGTGCTCTTTCGGGACTTACCTTATATGAATTAAAATATTCCGACACCTCTATGGGCTTGCCGTAAGCAACGGTAAGCACTTGTCTGAATCTACTGTAATTTGAGAATTCGAGACCTACCGGAATTATTTTAATATTAAGAGTGAAACCTGTTGCTTCATCTGACTGAAAGGCAACCCGGCAAATACCTTTTTTAAGCTGTCTGAGCCTTCGGAACCCAACATGATCACCTTCCGGAAGAATTACGAGCCCGTTGTTGTTTTTAAGTACATCGATTGTCTTTAGAAATATTTCATCATTGCCTTTAACACTGCTGAACCCATCCCTGATTCTGTAAACTGGCAGGATTTTGAGGAAGTAGAGTATTGCAGCAATTGTTTTTCTTTTGAAGATATCTGCTCTTGCAAGAAATATTGGTTGTCCTTTGTGTGTGAAGAGAACAGCAAGGGCATCCATCAACGCATTCTGATGGTTAGGGGCAAAGATCGCATGATCATCAGGTTTGATGTTTTCGCGACCAAGCACTATGACTTTCCTGTAGAAGACATTATTATGCCAAAAACCTGCGACCGATTTTAATAGAGCATATCTTGCCGAATACTTTTCAATATTTTCTTTCCCCATTCAATAAAAAAATAAACACCTTCACGTCATCATTTTATTCTTGCTCTGAAGTTGTTGACTGCAAGATAAAAAAAAGTGAAATGTTGTACTTAAAGTGGAATTACTTTTATAACAAATATTGAAATATTACGTCTTTATACCACCATGTGAAGGTAAAGGTTGAGGCTTAGGTTGAGAAACCTTAACCTTAATCTCAACCTCCATCTAAGTCGAGGATATCATCTTGAATCCTGTCGATCAGTCTACGCTCTTTTTTTGTGGGTCGACCGGTACCTTTGTCCCTGAATACAATTCCAACCGACTGCCTGATATCAAGTTTTGCCTTTTCCTCAGCGGGTGTCAGATCTTCGATGAATTGTCCGACAAGTTTTGCCGAAACCCGGTTTTCTATTGGCTCAATAACTTTATATGAAAAAATGACAGGCGGTTTTTTTACAACTATTATCTCGTCTTTTAAAACAGTGCGTGAAGGTTTTACCTGTGCATCATTGATGAATATCCTCCCTTTCCTGCATTCATCAGAAGCTATGCTCCGGGTCTTATAAATCCTTACCGACCAGAGAAATTTATCGACCCGTATAGTTTTATTATCAGTCATTAATTCAATCTTAGTCTGAAACTAAATACATCTGTATTTAGCAAATTAGGTAAATGTCTGAAAAGTCCTTATTATGTTATTTTCCCTTAGTGTTACTTTGTAGTTTATTTTGTGAACCTTTGTGGTTCAATGAATTATGTTTTAACGCAAAGGACACGAAGGTTATCACAAAGGTACTCAAAGGATTTTTTAGACTGGTCCGGCAGTTGACTCTTTTTCAGGGGGAGGGACTTTACCAACTTTATTAAAAGCTGTCATTGTCAGTTCAACCCCTGCGAAGGCAAATGATTTTATCATATCGATCACTATTGAAATTCTTTCTTCCATGAGTTTCCTTTCTTCAGTATCCCATTTGCCAAGAACATACCCGATTTGCCCGCCTTTCCTGAACCTGTTGCCTATTCCGATTCTTATCCTCGCATACTCATTGGTAGCCAGTATTGAGCTGATATGAGCCAATCCGTTATGGCCACCATCGCTGCCCTTGCTTCTCAGACGGATACTTCCGAGTGGGAGAGCAATGTCGTCGACAATCACGAGCAGGTTTTCAACAAGGATTTTTTCCTTTTTCAGCCAATAATCCACTGCATTGCCGCTGAGATTCATATATGTCGATGGTTTGAGAAGGAAGAGAACCTGTCCTTTGTGCCTGATCTCACAAACCGAACCATAACGTCTCTCCTTAAAAGAAACATTGGACGCCATGGCCATGGCGTCCAATAATGTAAATCCTATATTATGGCGGGTATCTTTATACTCTTCACCAATATTTCCCAGGCCAACTATCAGATATTTCATGAAGCCTGAATGTTTAATCAAAAAAACTCAGGTTCTACTTAGCTGCTGGTGTTTCAGGAGCTGCAGCTGATCCTGCTGCTGCAGCTGATGCTGTGGTTGCTGCTTCTGCTGCTGCTGTTTCAGCAAGGACTTCCTCATCGGTTTTCTGTGCAACACGTGAAGTGGCAATAGTAAGAACCATCGATTTTTTAGGATCAAGTAATTCTATCTTATCATATGATAATTCACCTACTTTTATTCCTTCATGAATCTTCAGATCAGTGATGTCAATAGGAAGCGTTTCCGGGAGATCATTAGCGAAACCTTTTACTTTCAGGCTTCTTCTTTTAATGCTTAATTTTCCTCCGGCGATAACACCGACCGAGTCTCCTGATACTTTTATCGGGATATTTATCACTACCGGTTTTTTATCATGAATTTCAATAAAATCAGCGTGCAGAATATTGTCTTTAACAGGGTGGAACTGCATATCCTTCAAAACGGCATCGTAAACTTTATCTTCAATAATTAATTTTACCAGGTGAGCTGCAGGAGTATATACAAGGTTTTTAAAACTGTTCTCATGTGCGTAAAAATGAATGTTCTTTTCTTTCCCGTAAATAACACATGGCACATTTCCTGTTTTTCTGATTTCCCTGGAACTCTTCTTCCCTAATTCAGTTCTGAAAGTTCCATTAATTTCTATTGTCTTCATTTGTCTAAAAGTTATTGTGCTACTAAGAGTTATCATCCCGAAAACTCCCCATTACACGTTTGACATTAATTAAAAAATTGGCCTGCAAATATAGGACAAAGGAATCAGAATACAAAATTTGTGCTGATTGAATGATTTTCTGTTACTGCCTGAATAGTCTTGGCAAAAATATCTGCAATTGAGAGCACTTTTATCTTTTTGGAACTGTTGGTAAAAGGAACAGAATCGCTCACCACAAGTTCCTCTAAAGCTGAATTGTTAATTCTTTCTACAGCATTCCCGGAAAGTATAGGATGTGTGGCGAATGCCCTGATGCTTGTGGCGCCCCTGTCTTTCATCATATTGGCTGCAAGTGCGAGAGTTCCAGCTGTATCGACCATATCATCGATTATTACAACATTTCGTCCTTCCACTTCGCCTATTATAGACATCTCTTCTACAACATTTGGTTTTTTACGTAGCTTGTAACATAAGACCATTTCAGACTGAAGATGTCTCGAATATGCATTGGCTCTCTTTGAGCCTCCCATATCGGGAGCTGAAACTGTAAGATTCTTAAGCTTAAGGTTTGCTATGTAAGGCGCAAATATTGCTGATCCAAAAAGGTGATCAACAGGTACATTGAAGAAACCCTGTATCTGATCGGCATGAAGATCCATAGTAATGACTCTGTCAACACCCGCAGTACTTAGAAGATCGGCCGACAATTTCGAACCGATCGATACCCTTGGTCTGTCTTTCCTGTCCTGTCTTGCAAAACCGTAATAGGGAATTACAGCAATCACTTTATATGCGGAAGCCCTTTTCGCTGCATCAATCATCAGGAGAAGTTCAAAAAGATTATCTGCAGGCGGGTTGGTTGATTGTATGATAAAAACCATACAACCTCTGACTGATTCATCGAAGCATGGTTGAAATTCTCCATCACTGAAACTTGTCACGGTGCTTTTCCCGAGTTCGATTCCAAGTTTATCTGTAATTTTTTGAGCTAAATCTTTTGAAGACCTGCAGGAAAAGACTTTCATAGGTGCCGTTCCAAACATTTTCCTTTTTTTTTACGATTAAATAAAGAGATCAAAACCTGAGTACAAAATTATAAATTCCGGCCGATATCAGGAACCAGTTGAAAAATTGTTCATAGATTCTTCAATGTAGTTCAGTATTTCATCCCTGCCAATTCCTTTTACAGCTGAAGTAATGAAAGATACAGGCAATGATTCCCAGTTTTTCAACATTTCTGAATTATATAGATCAACGGAATTCTTAAGAGCCGTAAGAGTAATTTTATCACTTTTGGTAAAGACCCTGGCAAACGGGATTCTGTTCAGTCCCAAAAACTCCATAAATTCTATATCGGATCGTTGAGGCTTAAGACGTGAATCGAGAAGCACGAACAACGACACCAGGTTTTCTCTTTTCAGAATATATTCTTCAGTAGCTCTAACCCATTTTTCTCTAAGCTTCACTGGCACTTTTGCATAACCGTAGCCGGGAAGATCAACCAGGTACCATCTGTCATTCACTGCGAAGTGGTTTATTGTTCTTGTCTTTCCGGGCTGTATAGACGTTTTTGCAAGTTTTGACCAGCCTGTCAGCATATTTATCAGTGAAGATTTCCCCACATTTGATCTTCCAATGAACCCGAACTCGGGTTTTGGTGGTGCGGGACATTCTTTTACTGTAGGGCTGCTTTTGATGAAGACAGCTGATTGAATAATCATAAAGAAGCTTAATTTAGATCGTCATAGGGCAACTCTATCTTTTTATATGCCAGATAATTGTTCCCGAAATTAGTCAGTATTTCAGCTATTACCCCCACATACGATGCTTTGTGTGATCCGGATTTTTTCAGATCAAGAGAACCAATACCTCTGAAAGTATTTATCCTTTTGCAATGAGCAGTGTCAAATAACCCGTTTAAAAGTTCACCGCGCCAGTATCTGACCCTGGTTGATTTATCTGAAAGTGCAAGTGAGATTTTGTAAATGCCGTTAGTTTTATAATTATCAGCAATGTTGACTACAAGAGCAGGATAACCGCTGATGATTTTTCCTTCGGGTGTAAATTCCTGAAAAAATATAGTGCGCAATCCCTTGGAGTAGCCAAGTTTGGCTCTCAGCCTTCCATTCCTGTAATACTGTTTCTGTATTCCGTCGACAGTATCTCTTTTATATGGAGTAGCTCTAAATTTCTGCCCCTCCTGGTAATACCACATAGATGAATCTTCCCTCAGACCTTTCTCGTACCAGAATGTCTGACGGACTTCCCCAGTCTGATAAAATGATTTCATCAAACCTTCCCTTACCCCGTTTTTGAAAGTAACCTCTTTGACCAGTGATTTTCCGCTCATATACTGCTTTATGCCTGTATAACCTGTATCATGAACTGATATAGTGTCAGCGATTGGCTGAGGCTCTTTTTTAGCAGGCCCTTTTCCAGTACAACTTGTTATAAAAGATATTGCTAAGATCAGCAAAAATGAACCTGAAAATATTCTCATATGATTAAAATTTTGGTTTTATTTCTGGTAAATTAACCACGGAGTTCACTGAACCTCACGGATTTATCCTGCGTTTTCTTCGGTGTTTTATGTGTTCTTCGTGGTGACTCTTTTTCTATTTAAATAGCAATTTCAGAATTTATATATACCTCAAGTAAACGTGCTTCGTTTATCGGTTTCAATGTAACCTCCTTGATCATTGCAGGCAGAAGAACAGTTTCACCTTTTGTGACCTTGTCGGAATTGTCATCCCAACAGATTAAAAATTCACCCTCAATACAAATGTACACAACAAATGAATCATTTGAATAATATTCTTTTTCCAGAGGCCGGTTAAAAGCTAATATATCAGTGTTGAAAAACTCACAACTGACCAGATTTCCTGACTTATTAATTACCGGTTCCACTCTGATTTTATTTTTACCAGACTGTTTAAAATCGATGGCCTCAAGAGCCAGGTCAGTATGTAATTCCCTTTTTTCTTTTCCCGTGTTCTTCCTGTTCCAGTCAAATATCCTGTAAGTAATATCAGATGTTTGCTGTATTTCAACCAGAACTATGCCGGCACCTATTGCATGAACCCTCCCGGCAGGTGTAAAGAATGCATCTCCCGGTTCGGCTGTTTCGATATTTAAAAGCTTATCAATACTTCCTTTTTTGACAGCCTCCTCATAATTCTCCTTTGTAACTCCGTCTTTGAATCCAGTATAGATTTTTGAGCCGGGTTTGCTTTCAAGAATATACCACATCTCTGTTTTTCCATAAGCATTATGTCTCTTCCTTGCCAGGTCATTATTTGGATGTACCTGGATTGAAAGATCTTCACGAGCCTCAATAAATTTGATTAACAGCGGAAACTCATTCCCGAATTTTTCAAATATCGAGTCTCCGGTTATATCGCCCATGTAAACTTCAATTAGTTCTTCTATATTATTGCCGGCAAGAAAACCATTACTCACTACTGACTGGTTTTCAGCTACAGCTGACAACTCCCAGCTTTCACCAATAGAAAGTGATTCAGTGGCTCTTTTATTAAACCTCGTTGCCAGAGCATCTCCCCCCCAGACTTTTTCTTTTAATACTGTTTCAAATTTAAGCGGATATAGGTCAGACATATATTAGATTTTAATAAGTTTAAAGTGGCTAGAGTGGCTAGAGTGCCTAAAGTAACGGAATGCAAAGAGTAATCGGAATCCTTGGGAAAAATTAAGCATCCTAAACTTTTCAGCCTTTTCAACTTTTTCGTCTTTTTCAACTTTAAGTACTCCAAACTTTAGTTCACTCCAAACTTTTATTAAACTTTATGTACTTCAATCTCTGGTACACTTCAAACTTCTTCCTATTTTTGATATTTATTACCGCAAAATTAACAAATATGTTGATAGTTGGAATAGCAGGTGGCACCGGTTCAGGAAAATCGACAGTAGTGAAAAAAATCATGGAAGTGTTTCCTGATAATGAGGTTGGGATAATATTGAACGCGGCAGGTCGGTACATAAAGTGCTTGAAAGGTATCACGATACTGTGAAGCCCTCACATCTGCAGTTTATTGAACCTTCAAAACGTTATGCCGATATTATTATTCCGAGGGGAGGTGAAAATCAGGTTGGAATAGAGGTTTTGATTTCAATTATAGAAAAGCATCTGTCCAAAATTAAACCTTAAGTATTATGCTTGAAAACTTAAAAGTGGAGGATATCATGTTCCTCGATATTGAAACAGTGCCTGAATCATCATCATTTGAAATGCTAAATGCGGCGATGCAGAATCTGTGGGAAAAGAAATCCAGACAATTCAGAGCTCCTGATCAAACAGCTCAGGATGTTTATGAGAGAGCAGGCATCTACTCGGAATTCGGAAAAATAATCTGTATCTCGGTGGGTTTTATAAGGGTGAAAAATCCGTTCAGCTTCAGGCTTAAATCTTTCTTTGGAAAAGACGAAAAATCACTTTTATCGGAGTTTTCTGTTATGTTATCAAAGTTCTCAAGGACTAACAAGGGAGCAACTCTGTGTGCTCATAACGGGAAAGAATTCGACTTCCCATACATCGCCAGAAGGATGATTATTAATGAACTGACTATTCCTGAAATACTGGATAATGCGGGGAAGAAACCATGGGAAATAAAATTACTGGATACTATGGATCTTTGGAAGTTTGGTGATTATAAAAACTATACATCGCTCGACCTGCTGACCTCAGTTCTGGGTATTCCGACGCCCAAAGATGACATTGACGGAAGCATGGTAGCGGGAATTTTCTATGATGAAGACAATCTTCAGAGAATTGCACAATATTGTGAAAAAGATGTGCTGGCAATTGCCCGTGTGCTCCTGAGATTCATGAATTTACCGGGAATAAATGAAGATAATATAGAATCGATTACATTTCAGTGATTTTCTCAGAGTCAAAAGATTTCACAATAATCACTGCAATAGCCTTCTAATATACTTCACAACCTCGTCAGGTCTGTCAACCTGGATCCAGTGGCCGGCTCCTTCAACATCAATGATATCAGCAGCTGGAAAAACATTAAGGATGTCCCGGAAATCTTCCTTTGGAATATAGTCTGAATCGGTACCCCTGAGGAATATAACCGGAAAACCAGTAATCTGCTGGTTGAAATCAGTCTGATATTCTATGCCCTCCATAATTTTGCCGAGGTTTTTCAGAAGTGAAGAAGCGTTCAGTTTCCATGTGAAAGTATTATCTGAATTCCTTTGTAGATTCTTGAGGATAAGACCTCTTTCCTTTTCAGAAGGGATACTCTGAGTTAGAAATTTTTCCGCTTCACTGCGGTTTGATATTTTTCCCGGATCTAACGATATAATTGCATTCAGGATTGTATAATGCTGAGAATATACAGAATCCCTCAGTTTTATGCTTGTAAAAGGAGAGATATCTGCAATCAGCAATCCGTTAAGTATTTCGGGCCATTTCAGAGCAAATGCAATTGCTGTTTTTCCTCCCATACTGTGACCGGCTAGAAAAAACTTCTTAAGGCCCAAATCATTTACCAGTTCATATAAATCGTCTCTCATTGAGACATAATCATGTAACTGGCTGTGCGGTGATTGTCCGTGGTTCCGCTGATCGGGCAGATAAACGGTGAAACTGTCGCTAAGACTTTTGGCTATTGTTACCCAGTTATCTGACGATCCGTACAAACCATGAAGAATTATCAGAGGAGGTCCATTGCCATATTTCCTGTAGAAAAGTTTCATCCGCTATGTGGTCAGGCCAGTTGACGCTTATATATCTGAATGGTATTTTCTAGTCCCAGGTAGAGAGCGTCTGATATAAGGGCATGACCGATAGAGACTTCATCTATCCAGGGTATGTTCTGATGGAAATATTTAAGATTATCAAGGTTTAGGTCATGGCCCGCATTTATTCCCAGTCCGGCAGTCCGGGCTATCACGGCAGCTTTTGTGAATGGTTCTATAGCTTCAATTGCATTTAAATTGAATGATGTTGCATATGGCTCGGTATACAGCTCAATCCTGTCCGTTTTAATAAGAGCAGCATTTTCTATATTTACAGGGTTAGTATCTACAAAGAGGGATGTACGGATACCTGCTTTCCTGAATTCCGAAACTATTTCGGTAAGAAAAATCCTGTTTTTCAGTGTGTCCCATCCGGCATTTGAAGTGACGGCATCGTGGGGGTCAGGCACCAGGGTGACCTGGTCGGGTTTGACAGACAGAACCAGTGTTATGAATTCCTCCGAAGGATAACCTTCAATGTTAAATTCAGTGGTAATGAGAGGTTTGATCTCAAGTACATCATTATACCTGATGTGTCTTTCATCGGGACGCGGGTGAACTGTAATACCATCGGCGCCAAAAAGCTGGCAGTTAATAGCCGCGTTTAATACATTTGGAACATTTCCACCGCGTGCATTTCTCAGAGTTGCAATCTTATTGATATTAACGCTTAACTTTGTCATTATAATAAATATAATTATTGTCCGTATTCTAATTGTGATGCAAAATTACAATAACTGGATTTTTTTTTACTATTTTAGATGAAAATAAAAGTAGCATGATTGCCAAAGATTTAATATCTGAAATAATTCCTACGCTCAAAACTTCTGACCTGGGGCAGACAGCTTTGAACTGGATGGAGATTTTCAGGGTATCACATCTGCCTATAGTTAATAACCAGGATTTTCTTGGTCTTATCTCAGATGCCGATATATATGATATGAATCAACCTGAGGAACCAATTGGAAATCATACTCTTACCTTGTTTAAGCCATATGCTGAAGAAAATCAGCATATTTTTGAAGTTATTGGCCTGGCTTCACGTTTGAAACTTTCGATAGTACCTGTTCTTGACGGTCAAAACCATTATTTAGGGGTAATTACAACAAATGACCTTATCAGGCATCTTGCCGGAATATCGTCAATGGATCAGCCCGGCGGAATAATAGTGCTTGAACTGATTGAAAGAGATTATTCCCTTTCCCAGATAGCACAGATTGTTGAGAGTAATAATGTTAAAGTGCTCAGCATGTATATCACTTCTCCGCCTGAATCAACCAAGCTTGAAGTAACCCTGAAAGTAAATACCGGTGATTTGATTTCCATAATCAGGACTTTTGAAAGGTATAACTATGAAGTAAAGACCTGGGTATCGACAAATGATTCTATGGATCGCTTTTATTCAGAACGATTTGACCTTCTGATGAAATACCTAAACATATGAATTATGCTAGAGAGAGTGGCAATATATTTCAAGGATAACAATTTAAAAACCAGGAATGGAGTTGACAGGCTGGTTGATGCATTTTCAAGGCGAGGGATTAAAACCTCTGTCTGTCAGAAATTAAAAAATCAGGGTACCGGATCTGACTGGGACGTAATTGAAAGGTCAGTCAGCCGTTCATTTGATTCAGAAACTGCCAACCTGGTTTTAAGTGTCGGAGGCGACGGAACCTTTCTGGAAACCGTTCTTAAGGTAAAAGACCTTGGAATCCCGATTGCTGGAGTTAACACCGGAAGGATGGGTTTTCTGGCCAATATTTCCACTGAAGAAATAAGCCATTCCGTAGATATGTTATGTAATAATGAATATGAGATTGTAGAAAGGTGTCTTCTGGAAATAACACGGCCTGAGGGAATATTCGATGGAAATTCTTCTTCAGCGCTCAACGAAATTACTATTCAGAAAGCGGATCTTAGTATGATAACCATAAGCGTATTTGTTGATGATACACACCTTAATACATATTGGGCTGACGGGTTGATTGTTTCGACTGCAACGGGATCAACTGCCTATAATCTGAGTGTGGGAGGTCCAATCCTCTCGCCTGAGGATGAGAGTATAATAATTTCCCCCATTGCGCCGCATAATCTGACTATCAGGCCAATTGTTCTTTCCGGAGAAGGGCGGATCAGAATGGTGATTGAAGGCAGAAGCACTGAATATCTGGCTACATGCGACTTCAGATCAAGGAAAGTATCATTCAGCGAAGAGATTCATATAATGAGAGCACCGGTGAAAATCAAAACTGTAATGCTTAAAGGCAGGGATTTTTACAGTACGCTTCGAAATAAGCTTATGTGGGGTGCTGACCGCAGGAATTGAGATAAATTAGTATATTTGTTTTTGTAATAACACCTAAATTCGTATGAAACGGTCCTCTCTAACCCTATTACTACTTTGTTTTCTTGTGGCGTATTCTAATGCTCAGTCGATTTGGAAACAAAGAAGGTATGAGATAGTTGCAGGTTTAGGACCATCGTTTTTCTTTGGAAATATAGGGGGTTATTCACAGACTAAAAATATTCTGGGCTTACGCGATATAGCCTTGAGACAGACAAGATTTGACTTCGATGTCAGTTTTAAATACAGAGTTACTGAGACAGTAGATATCAGGCTAAGCTTAACATCAGGTTTGTTGCATGCAACTGATACAAGAGGGTCGAATGAGAACAGGGGATTTGCAGCATCAACTCAAATAATTGAACCTGCGCTAATTGGTGAGTATTATTTTATTAAAAATAAATCGGAAAACAGCTATCTTTTCAGCAAAGGCGATAATTTCGGACTTAACGGAATCTTTAAGTCGCTTGACTTCTATGTGTTTTCCGGCATTGGTGGACTGGGGTATTCGGTAACACCAAACAGCAAACTTGAAAGTTTTGGTTTCAATGCAGGAGGATTTACAGCTGTCATCCCTGTTGGCGTGGGCAGTACATTGATATATTCTCCCAATTTTAATTTTGGAGTTGAATTAGCCGGCAGATATACATTTTCTGATAAACTCGATGGTTATCCTTCACAATATTCCCGCTCAAATGACGTTTATTATTTTTTCAATTTTACATTTACTTATAAGCTGAAGACCGGAGTCCATGGGTGGCCTTCCTTCAGATGACAAAGAGCTGGATCAGTTTTAATGAAAAAAATACACTGGTTATTGTTGTTTTTATTTCTGTCACTCTCCTTATCCGGTCAGCGTAATTCTGATTATGGGGTATTTGCAGGTGTCTCATCGTACTTTGGCGATATAAATCCGACCAGGCCATTATATTCACCACTCCCGGCCGGTGGTTTTTTTTACAGATATAACTTAAACCCGCGTGAAGCTTTAAGGGCAAACCTGTTTATAGGTGGATTGCGTGGAAACGACCTCGATTTTAGTAATGCCTTTCAACAGGCGCGAGCTGCATCTTTCTCAGGAACTGTGAGTGAACTTGCAACACAATTTGAGTTCAATTTTTTACGCTATTCAACGGAAGGCAAGCGATGGAATTTTACTCCCTATTTCGCTGCAGGAGTGGGAGTTGCGTTTGTTAATACTGTATCTTCCACCTTTATACCTGTAATACCATTTTCATTTGGTTTTAAAGTAAATATTTATAAAAATATCGGATTGGAGGCCGAATATGGTTTTCGTAAAACTTTTTATGATAACTTTGACGGCGTAAAAGATTTAATTGCCCCGTCAGATTATTCATGGATTCATAATAATGACTGGTACACTTTCACTGGAATAGCGGTCACATGGAAAATCTATAATAAATTGGCAGGATGTCCCGCTTATGGAGAATTGAATTCTAAAAAGAAGCGCTAGGTTATGCAGTTAAGGAAGCAGATAGACAGCAATAAATTGCCTTCACATGTAGCAATTATTATGGATGGGAACGGAAGATGGGCGCGGCAAAGAGGGCTTGACAGAATATTCGGGCATCAGCAGGGCGTCAATGCGGTCAGGGAAGTTATTGAAACTGCTGCCGAACTTGAAATCAGCTTTCTCACCCTTTATGCTTTTTCAAACGAAAACTGGGGACGGCCTGATGAAGAAGTAGCTGCTTTAATGGGAATTATGATCCAATCTCTTAGCAATGAGACAGAGACATTATTAAAAAATAATATCAGACTCATGGCAATTGGTGATATGGCACGGCTTGCTGACGATGTGAGAGATCGGCTCTTTGAAACAATAAAACTGACTTCTGCAGGTACCGGACTTAACCTGATCATAGCATTGAGTTACAGTTCTAGATGGGAGATTACTGAGGCGGCAAAAAAAATGGCAATATCTGCAAAAAAAGGGAATCTAGATCCGGATTCAATAACTGAAACGGATTTCGAAAATTACCTTTGCACCTGTGGAATACCTGATCCGGAGCTGCTTATCAGAACCAGTGGTGAATTACGTATAAGCAATTTCCTTTTGTGGCAGGTAGCTTATGCTGAGTTTTACTTTACAGAAACACTTTGGCCTGATTTTGGTAAAGATGAGTTTTATAATGCTATAATTGACTTCCAGAAGAGAGAACGAAGATTTGGAAAAACAAGTGAACAAGTTTCGGAAAAATGATAAAATGATGGTGATCTTAAAATTTAGAAGGACTTTTATTGCAACATTTCTGGCATTTTTGAGCCTTTTGCTGAATGCACAGGAAAAGCAGAAAATTGTCGATTTCATGACTGTTGAAGACTATATAATAGGAGGTGTGACAGTAACCGGTGTCAGATTTCTTGATACAAACGCTCTTATCGGAATTTCCGGTCTTAGAATAGGTCAGTCGGTTACTATTCCGGGCGATGCAGTAACTACTGCCGTACAGAAATTATGGCAACAGGGTCTTTTTTCCGATGTAAGAATCTCTATATCAAAGGTACAATCAGATACAGTTTTTCTTGATATTAACCTGCAGGAAAGGCCCAGGATATCAGCAATCAAGCTTAATGGACTGAAAACATCGGAGATAACAGATCTTAATAAAAAGATAAATCTTCCCATCGGATCACAGGTGACTCCTTACCTTCTTAACACGGCTCAGAAAATAATTGTAGACCATTTTGTTGAAAAAGGTTTCCTGAACACTCAAGTCGTTTATGTTCAGAAAGATGATCCCGACCAGCCGAATAATGTCATCCTGAATGTAAATGTCGACAAAAAGAAAAAAGTGAAGATCGCAAACATCACATTTGTCGGGAATGAGTTTTTTGAAGCCTCAAAGCTCCGTAGAAAATTGAAATCGACAAAGGTTAAAAATCTCAACTTTTTCAGGGCCTCAAAATTTATCAAGGACAAGTTCATTGAAGATAAACAGAAGCTCACTACTTTTTACAATGATAACGGATTCAAGGATTTTACTATCATTTCCGATTCCCTCTATACTGTATCGGAAGACAGGGTGGGTTTAAAGATTAAAATCGATGAAGGTAAACAGTACTTTCTCAGAAATGTGGATTGGGTAGGCAACAGTGTATATAAAAAGGAGGATCTTAAAAAAGTGTTTAATGTTGAAAAAGGAACAGTATATAACCAGACACTTATTGACGACAGATTAAACGGATCTTCAGGTGCTGCGGATGCTGTAAGCAACCTGTACCAGGATCATGGCTACCTGTTTTCCCGGTTAACTCCCGTTGAATCAAAAATTGACAATGACTCGATCGATCTTGAAGTCAGAATTTATGAAGGAGATCAGGCTTACCTTAATAATGTTCTCATTACAGGCAATACACGGACCAACGAACATATAGCCCGCCGTGAACTTTATTCGCTACCGGGAGACCTGTTCAGCAAAACCAATATTGTAAGGTCTATCCGTCAGTTAGGAGTTCTCGGTCATTTCGATCCGGAAAAGATCAAACCGGACCCTCTTCCTGATGTTACAAACGGTACAGTTGATCTTCTCTATAAGCTTGAAGAAAAAGCAAATGACCAGTTTGAAATTTCCGGAGGCTGGGGCGCAGGTATGCTTGTCGGTACGGTAGGAGTCAGATTCAATAACTTTTCCATGCGTAACTTCTTCAAGCCAAGCGAGTGGCATCCGTATCCTTCCGGAGACGGTCAGTCGATTAGTTTGAGGGTTCAGTCAAACGGGAAAATTTATACATCATATAATATTTCGTTTGTTGAACCGTGGCTCGGAGGTAAAAACCCAAATACATTTTCCGTATCGCTGTATGAGTCGGTCATGACAAATGGAACGAGCGCAGGGTCCGATGGCCATCAGTCTATGATTATTCAGGGTGCAACAGTAGGTCTTGGTAAAAGACTTTCTTGGCCCGATGACTACTTCTCATTATATGGTGAATTGAACTATCAGAGATATAATTTAAATAATTATACGGTTTACTCATTCCTTTTTGATAATGGAACATCAAACCTTTTTAGCCTCACCACAAGATTGACGAGGTTCTCAACGGGTCCTAACCTGATATATCCCGAAAGCGGGTCGTCATTTACCCTTTCGTTGCAGGCAACTCCGCCATATTCACTTATAAGCGGCCAGAACATGAAAAATGCTTCTGATCAGGTGAAATACAAGTTTATAGAATTCCATAAATGGACATTCAAGTCAGAATATTATTATCCATTGTTAAAGAATAATGATAAACTGGTTCTAAATGCACGTTTTGCTTTCGGTTATATCGGTTTTTATAATAAAGATATAGGGCCGTCTCCATTTGAAAACTTTTCAGTTGGAGGTGACGGAATGACAGGGTACAGTTTTTACGGACGTGATATGATCAAGCTAAGGGGTTATGGATCAGGCAGCGATGGAGTAGGATCACTCACTCCAAGTGACCCTCTTAAACCAACTGTTCCATCGGGAAATGTCTATTCAAAAATCACACTTGAACTCAGGTATCCGGTGTCTTTGAACCCCCAGGCTACAATCTATGTTCTGTCATTCCTCGAATCAGGAAGAGCCTGGTATTCACTTAATGAATATAACCCTTTCAAAATGAACCGTTCGGCAGGTATTGGCGTAAGAGCCAATCTCCCAATGTTCGGATTACTTGGTGTTGACTGGGGTTATGGTTTCGATGCAGTTCCTGAACCTGCAAAATATCCAAATGCTAATCATTCACAATTCCAATTTACTATAGGTCAAGAATTTTAAATAAGTTATAAATATTTACTGCTATGAAGAAAATAGGGATGTTAATCGGATTCTTAATTCTGACTTCTGCCATGGCCGTTGCTCAGAAATATGCTTTTGTCGATTCTGAATATATAAGGAAGAACATTCCTGCGTTCAATACAGCTCAGGAACAGCTCGACAAACTCTCCAAACAATGGGAAAAAGAGGTTTCCGACGGGTATGCTGTTGTTGAACAAATGTATAAATCGTACCAGAATGAGTCAGTTCTTCTGTCACAGGATATGAAGACTAAAAGAGAAGAAGCTATTGTTGCAAAGGAAAAAGAGATGAAGGATCTCCAGAATAAATACTTTGGTGTTGACGGTGAACTTTTCAAAAAAAGGGAAGAATTGGTTAAACCAATTCAGGATGAGATAATTAAAGCAATAAAAGAAATTGCTATTGACGGAAGCTATGCTGTCATTTTTGATACTGCAGCAGGTGGGAATATACTGTTTGCTAATCCAAAATTCGACATCAGTGACCAGGTTCTTGAAAAATTAGGTTATAAAAATTAATTAATTACTTTTGCATAAATTGTTTAATAAAATTATTTAAAATGAGAAGATTTATAAGTATAGCATCTTTAATGATTATTGTTGCGTTGGCAGGGCAAAGTGCAATAGCTCAGAGCTTTAAATTTGGGCATATAAATAGTGATGAACTCATTCAGTCAATGCCGGAATATGATTCTGCCACAGTTAAACTCGAGAAATTCCGTAAAGAACTTGTTAATGCCCTGGAATTGATGCAGGTTGAATTTAATAATAAAACCGATGTTTATCAAAAAGCGGCCAAAACTCTTAGTGATGTTGTAAAACAGACTAAAGAACAGGAACTGATGGATATGCAGAAAAGGATCCAGGACTTTCAGACAAATGCCCAAACGCAACTTCAGAATAAGCAGAGTGAAGTGTTCCAACCAATATACACAAAAGTGGATAAGGCGATAAAAGATGTTGGAAAAGAGAACGGATTTTTCTATGTTTTCGACGTTGCCAAAGGCGCCCTGCTTTATTTTGATGAAACAAAAAGTGTTAATGTTATGCCACTTGTTAAAACAAAACTTGGCTTAAAATAATTCATAAATATTTATACTATAAGGCTGCTCAGAAGGGCAGCCTTTTCTCTTTGATAGAGGAAGAGTTAAAAACACAGAAGGATGAAAGAACAACCAATTGGAATTTTTGATTCGGGTGTGGGCGGATTAACGGTAGCACATGCTATTAAACAGATTTTGCCTTCAGAAAGTCTAATCTATTTCGGTGATACGGCTCATCTGCCTTATGGGGACAAATCAGCGGAATCTATAAGGTACTATTCCCATCGTATAACTGAATTTCTGCTTGAACATAACTCAAAAGTCGTTCTGATTGCCTGCAACTCTGCTTCGGCCTCAGCATTCGATTCGTTAAAAAAAGAATTTGAAGGCAAAACAATTCTCATTGATGTGATCAACCCGGTAGTTGACTACATGAGTACAAGGAATTTCACTAAAATAGGAGTTATAGGCACCAAGAGGACAATCAGTTCAGGAACTTATGAAAAGAAAATAAAGGAAAAATTACCGACTGCGACTGTTGTTTCTATGGCAACACCATTGCTGGTTCCGATGATCGAAGAAGGATTCATATTCGACGATATCAGTAACGCTATTATTCGCACCTATTTATCAAACGAGTCACTTGCAGATATCCAGGCATTAATACTCGGCTGCACACATTATCCGATAATTAAAAACCAGATAAGCAAAATTTTCAATTTTAATGTCGAAGTTGTTGATTCAGCCAGGATTGTTTCTATGATCCTGAGAGAGGTACTTGACAAGAACAACCTTCTTAACGATTCCGGAAAGGTAAAGGACCAGTTTTTTATTTCAGACTATACAACTTATTTTGAAAAGATTGCCAAGATGTTTTTTGAAGGCGAAATTGATCTGAAGAAAGCAGATATCTGGAGCTGAGTAACATCCGCAATCATCTTTAATTTTTGACCCCCCTTCAAGGTGGGTATAACTCAATTTTTTTTGGATTTTTCTTAAAAGTTTCTGAATTAGCACCCATTAAGGGGGTTTAAGGGGGTATTAAAACAGGCATGGTAGCAAAATATCCGAACCATTCAGGGCATGAGAGAAAACAGTGAATTAAGGAGCTAAAACATCCATATATGATCAATATCATACTCAAATATCTTTTTTTATGCCATTTTCCATGTTTTAAAAGTTAATTTTGTGCTTAATAAGCAGCTAGTTATCTCATTTATCATAAAATACTGATTTATAATAATAGATATCATGGGTAAAAAATCAGAGGTTATTGAAAGAGAAGAAGTGGTTATCAGGTTCTCAGGTGATTCGGGCGACGGGATGCAGCTGACCGGGACTCTCTTTTCAGATACAGCCGCTCTATTTGGAAATGACTTATCAACTTTTCCCGACTATCCTGCCGAAATTCGTGCCCCACAAGGTACTGTCGGAGGTGTTTCAGGATTTCAGGTTCATCTGGGACATTCAAAAATAAATACACCCGGTGATTTTTCTGATGTGCTGGTAGCAATGAATCCGGCTGCGATCAAAGCCAATGCCAAATGGATCAAACCCGGTGGCACAATTATTTATGATGAAGGCAATTTTACCGAAAAAAATATTGAAAAAGCCGGGTATCTGAAAGACCCTATTGCTGAGGAAAAGCTTGAAAGTTACAATATAATAGCAGCTCCTATTTCTTCGATGGTAAAAGAAGCTCTTAAGGATTTCGGTCTTGATCCAAAATCGGTTCTGAGAACAAAGAATATGTTCGCACTTGGAATGGTTTATTGGCTATTCGAACGCAAATTAAGTTATACCGAGAATTATTTTGAAAAAAAATTCAAGAAAAACCCGGTCATGATTGAAGCGAATAAAGTTGCATTGAGAGCAGGTTATTACTATGCCGAAACTATTGAGGCTCTTAATCCGACCTATAAGATACTCCCGGCTGATATCGCAAAAGGTACTTATCGGAATATAAACGGAAATACGGCAACCGCCTGGGGTTTTCTGGCAGCAGCTGAAAAAGCCGGACTGAAATTGTTCATAGGTTCCTATCCCATAACACCGGCAACGGGTATTCTCGAGGAGCTTGCCGCACGCAAGGACCTTGGTGTAAAAAGTTTTCAGGCTGAAGATGAGATAGCCGGAATATGCACTTCACTTGGTGCAAGCTTTGCAGGCTGCCTGGCTGTTACCTCGACTTCCGGACCGGGATTGGCACTCAAGTCTGAAGCTATTGGACTGGCTGTGATGGCTGAACTTCCGATTGTAGTTGTTAATGTTCAGCGGGGGGGCCCCTCAACCGGACTGCCAACAAAAACGGAACAGGCCGATCTTATGCAGGCTCTTTACGGTCGCAATGGGGAATGTCCGGTTGTCGTTATTGCTTCGAGCACTCCGTCGGATTGTTTCCATTTTGCTTTTGAAGCAGCAAAAATTGCTTTGGAGCATATGACTCCTGTATTACTTCTTTCCGACAGTTATCTGGCAAACGGAACCGAACCATGGAGAATCCCTGAAATGAAAGATCTCCCTAAAATCAATCCTCCGTTTGCTGACCCATCCGAAACACCATTTTTGCCTTATAAGCGCGATATCTATAAGCTCGCAAGATCATGGGCAATACCAGGAATTCCTGGACTTGAACACAGAATAGGGGGACTGGAAAAGACATTCAAAGGAACAGTATCCTACACACCTGAAAATCACGAAGAAATGGTTATGGTCAGGGCTGAAAAGGTTGAAAGAGTGGCAAATGAAATTCCCGATCTTGAGGTATATGGTTCTAAATCAGGGGATCTTCTCGTGGTCGGTTGGGGTGGGTCGTATGGATATCTAATAACTGCCGTTCGTGAATTAATTGATGAAGGGTTTAAAGTAGGCCTGGTAAATTTCAATTACATCAATCCTCTGCCTAAGAATGTAAAAGATGTTTTCAAGAGGTTTAAAAAGATCGTTGTATGTGAATTAAATATGGGGCAATTTGCAAATTATCTGCGTATTAAACATCAGGAATTTACTTATGAACAGATAAATAAAGTTCAGGGTCTTCCTTTTACAGTAAATGATATTAAAGAAAATTGTTTAAAAATGCTGGAGGCTTAATAATATGGCTGATACAATGGTTTATAACTATACTGCAAAAGATTTCAAGAGTGACCAGGAAGTCAGATGGTGCCCGGGTTGTGGTGACCATGCAGTTTTGAGTTCGGTTCAGAAAGCTCTTGCTGAACTTAGTATTCCAAAGGAGAAATTCGCTTTTATCTCCGGAATAGGTTGTTCTTCCAGGTTCCCTTATTATATGAATACATATGGGTTTCATAGCATACACGGACGTGCAGCTGCAATTGCTTCAGGTGTAAAAACTGCCAACCCCGATTTGTCAGTCTGGCAGATCACAGGCGATGGCGATGCCCTCGCAATAGGGGGTAATCACTTTATCCATGCAATCAGGCGCAATATTGATATCAATATAATATTGTTTAATAATGAGATCTATGGTCTTACAAAAGGCCAGTATTCTCCTACTTCCACAAAAGGTCTTGTAACAAAAACTTCACCTTTCGGAACAGTTGAAGAACCTTTCTCTGTAGGTGAACTGGTTATAGGCGCTAAAGGCAAATTTTTTGCCCGCACCATCGATACCAATGTGGTTTTATCAACTCAGATCTACATGGAAGCTGCAAAGCATAAAGGGACTTCAGTAATTGAAGTATTGCAGAATTGCGTTATCTTCAATGACGGGATCCATGATACAATAGCTGAAAAAGACGTTAGAGATGACAGAACCCTGATCCTTAAACATGGTCAGCCGATGATTTTCGGCAAGAATAACGACAAGGGTCTGATTCTTGAGGGTTGCAGGAAGCTTAAAGCAGTCCAACTCGGAGAAAACGGTTTCAACGAAAAGAACATTCTAGTTCATGATGCTTATGAACCAAACCCCGGAATCCAGTATATGCTTGCTAATATGAGATACCCTGAGTATCCCGTTGCTCTGGGAGTTATCCGGTCTGTTGACGGCTCTACTTACGAAACAGATGTTAGAGAACAGATAGAGGGAATACAAAAAACTGCGAAGATAAAATGTGTGGATGACCTGCTGAAAAGCGGTTCAACATGGAGCGTGGGGTAGCTTATCCTGTCCAACCTAGATTCTTCAAATGAATGAATTGAGCCAAAATACTCCTGAATATAACCGCCTCCTGCACGACCAGAGGGAACGTCTTAAAGAGCTTGCTTGTATTAACCGCACAACATCTATCCTGAAGGAGTTTAAACCAATCGAAGAATCGCTTCAGGAAATAGTGCTTCTTCTACCTGCTGCGTGGCAGTATCCTGAATATACAGTGGCCCGAATAAGATTCATGGGAAAAGATTTTGAAACCGTCGATTTTCATGAAACTAACTGGAAGATGGTTCAGGAGTTCTCTACAATCGACAATGAAAAAGGATCAATAGAAATTTATTACACTACTGAATTCACTATTGAAAATGAGGGACCCTTCCTCAAGGAGGAACGCGATCTTATTCAGAACATAGCCAGTATCTTAACAGGTTATATCAACAGTTATAAGGCAAGGGATATCATAAGGTTATCGCAGTTCGCTCAGAAAGATGATGAAGATATTAAGGATGTTTCAAGCAGGAAGTTGCTCCAGAAGTTCCTCGACCGTCATAATGCTGAAAGAGATGTATTTCACGATCTTCAGCCATTCAAGGTAAAAGAAATACTTCTTGTCGCCAATTTGTATGATGCATATTCAATTGAAGGAGAAGGAAGGTTTTCTGACCACATGCTCGGAGAATACTACCAGCTGAGCCTTACATCAATTCCAAGAGTGACAGGAGTATCGGTTGAGGATGAAGCATTTGCAAGGCTGAAAGCCCGTCATTATGATATGATCATCATAATGATAGGGGTTGACAAAGAGAGTCCGATGGTATTGTGTAAAAAAATCAAGGAGAAGTATCCCTATATACCTACATTCCTGCTTCTCAACAGCCCGGGTGACGTAACTTTTGTCAAAAGGCAGAAATCGCTGGGCGTTCCATTTGATAACTATTTTGTATGGACAGGGGAGTCGAAGGTGTTTTTTGCAATGGTTAACCTTCTGGAGGACAAAGTAAATGTGGAAAATGACACAAAAAAAGGTCTTACCAGGGTTATACTTCTCATTGAAGATTCGGCAGAATATTATTCAAGTTATCTGCCAATGTTGTACACTCTTGTTTTGGAGCAGACAAAAAATCTTATCGAGGATGTATCTACGGATGAATTATATAAAGTCCTGAAACTAAGGGCCAGGCCAAAAATTCTTCTGGCATCCGATTATGAAGATTCTATAACTATCTTTAATAAATATAAGGATAGCCTGCTTTGTGTTATTTCAGACATGCGGTTCCCAAAGAACGGCATTATGCATGATACTGCAGGTTTTGACATTATTAAACATATCAAACAATATCTTCCCAATCTCCCTTCTGTGCTACAGTCATCTGATCCGGAAAATGCCCGTTATGCACATTCTTTGAAATCAAATTTCATAAATAAAAACTCAGAAAGCCTCCTTCAGGATCTCAAATCGTTCATAAATTACTACCTGGGTTTTGGACATTTTGTTTACAGGGATACAAAGGGCCGTCAGATCGCAGTAGCTAAATCGATGAAAGAATTCGAGGCCTATCTTCAGACTGTGCCGGAAGATTCACTTGTTTACCATTCGATGAAAAATCATTTCTCACTCTGGCTTATGGCAAGAGGAGAGGTGAAAATCGCTAAAATGATAAACCCTATCGGTGTCTCAGATTTCAATAGTCTCAAAGAACTGCGTGAATTCCTTATCGATATCATCCATAAGCGGAGAAGAGAAACGAACAAGGGCAAGATCGTGAATTTTGAGGAATCTGCAGTAATCGATGAGACTAATATTGTGAGCCTTTCAGGGGGCTCACTTGGTGGAAAAGGACGTGGACTGGCTTTCGTTAACACCCTTATATATAGTTTTGAACTTGGGCGGCTTCTTCCCGGAATAAACATAAAAACACCTGTTACAGCAATTATAGGAACAGATGAATTTGACATGTTTATGGAACGGAATCATCTGTGGGACAAAGTAAACACTGAGAAAGACTTCAATGCTCTTCAGAAATTATTCCTCGAGGGAAGCCTGAGCTATACACTCGAAAAGGAGCTGCGAATTTTTATTAAACTCATAGATAAACCTCTGGCTGTAAGGTCTTCAAGCCTTTTTGAAGACTCGATGAGTCAGCCCTTTTCAGGCATTTTTGGAACCTATCTGCTTCCGAATAATCATTATGAGCCGGAAATACGACTGAAACAGTTATCGGAAGCTATCAAACTGGTGTTTTCTTCAATATATTCAAAAAATGCACGGATCTATTTTGAAGCTATTAATTATAAGGTTGAACAGGAGAAAATGGCAATTGTAATTCAGGAGGTAGTAGGCAACAGGTTTGAAAATGCATTTTATCCTCATATAAGCGGTACTGCACAGTCGTTCAATTTTTATCCTGTCTCTCATATGAAACCTCAGGACGGATTTGCAGTTCTGGCAGTTGGCCTTGGACATTATGTTGTTGAGGGGGAACGGGCTTTCAGATTCTCACCGGTTTATCCCTCTATTGATATTATTTCGCACAAGGATCTTTATAAAAATTCCCAGGTTATTTTCTATGCTGTTGATATGGCAAAGAAGGAACTTAATCTTCTCGAAGGCGAAAATGCGGGACTTGTGACACTTGATATCAGTCAGGCTGAAAAGCATGGTACTCTTAAACATTCAGCTTCCGTTTTAAGTCTTGATAATGACACTATTGTTCCTGGACTTGATGTGCCTGGTCCAAGAGTAGTCAATTTTGCCGACATTCTTAAATATGATTATGTTCCACTGGCATCCACTCTTAATGTAGTTCTTGATGTCGTTAAGGAAGCCTTCGGTACTCCGGTAGAGATCGAATTTGCTGTTGATCTTACCATGGATAACAATGGGCATGCCTCTTTTTATCTTCTTCAGATAAAACCGCTTGTAGGTAGCGGAGCAGGCTATTCAATAGACCCTGAAAGCATTAAAAATGATGATACGGTTCTTATTACCAAAAGAAGTATGGGTAATGGAGTAATTGACAATATTGCCGATTTCATATATTTGTTGCCCGATAAATTCAATAATATGCTGACGAACGAAATGGCAGCGGAGATTGATAAGATGAATGAAAAAATGCTTCAGGAGAACCGCAGATATGTCCTTCTTGGACCCGGAAGGTGGGGCTCAAGAGACAGATTCCTTGGAATACCGGTTGTGTGGCCACAGATATCGAATGCCAAGATAATTGTGGAGGTAGGTCTGCCTGATTTTCAGGTTGATGCATCTCTGGGCTCTCATTTTTTCCACAATGTAACCTCTATGAATGTTGGATATTTTTCCATTAATCATGGATCAGATGATGGCGCAATAGCATGGGATAAACTTAAAAGTCAAAAGATTATTGAAAAGGGGAAATTTTTCAATCATATAAGGTTTGAAAAACCGCTTCTGATTCGGATGGACGGGAAGAAAGGCATGGCAGTAATCTCAATGAATAATTAAAAACATAACTTATGAGCATAATTGAAGGAATAATGGATCTAAACCAGTATGATTTTACTGATACTTCCTTTGACCTTCTAATGCAGAAACGAATACATCGTGTACTTGTAATATGCAGTAATTATGATAATTACATGCTTGAGGAAGACGGCAGGATTGATGAACAAATCTTTAATGAATATGCTTCCCTTAACCTGCGGTATCCTCCAACATTCGTTCAGACAGACAATGCAGAAGATGCTTTCAGAATATTACAGGAAGGCAATATTGACCTGGTCATCTCAATGCTGAGCCTCAAGGGTACCGACGTATTTGCACTTGCCAAAAGAATTAAAGCTAAATATGAGAATGTACCTATTGTCGTACTAACGTATTTTTCCAGAGAGGTATCATTACGGCTTGAGGGAGAGGATCTGAGCGCTATTGATTACGTCTTCTGCTGGCTTGGCGATGCATCTCTCATTCTCGCCATCATCAAATTGATAGAGGATAAAATGAATGCTGATTATGATATTGAACATATAGGTGTTCAGGCGATAATACTGGTTGAAAACTCTATAAGGTATATTTCCTCATACCTTCCTAATATTTACAAGATAGTGCTTTTACAATCTCTTGATTTTCAGCGTGAAGCCCTGAATGAACATCAACGGATGCTTAAAATGAGGGGCAGGCCGAAAATCCTTCTGGCGAACAATTTCAACGATGCTGTTGACCTTTATAAAAAATATAAGTATAATGTTCTGGGCGTTATTTCGGATATAAGTTATAAAAGAGACAATGTACAGGATGAAAACGCTGGAATAGAGCTCTGCAAGGTGGTCATGGCTGATGACGACAAAGTGCCTTTCCTGATACAATCATCAAGTACAACACACAAACAGGCTGCCGAAGAACTCGGAGCAGGTTTCATTAATAAGTATTCCAAAACATTATCACTCGAGTTGAGGAATTTTATCATTCAGAATCTCGCTTTTGGCCCGTTTGTTTTCCGGAATCCGGCCACTCTCGAACCAATTGGCATAGCAACAGACCTCCAGAGTCTTCAGCAGAAATTACTGACTATCCCCGACAATACGCTCGAGTACCATGCCACACGTAACCATTTTTCAAAATGGCTTAATGCAAGAGCACTTTTTCCTGTTGCACAGATGTTTAAATACATTCGAAAGGAAGATTTCGAAACGATGGATGAGATGAGGCGTTTCCTGTATGTTGCAATATCAAGCTTCAGGCTTGGCAAGGGTAGGGGAGTTATAGCAAAATTTGATAAGAGCAGTTTCGATGAGTACCAGATATTTTCTCGCATTGGTGAAGGTTCGATCGGGGGAAAAGCCAGGGGCCTTGCATTTATAAACAGTATAATTAAAAACAATAAGCTGTTTAACAGATTTCCTGATGCGCTGATTACTATTCCACGAACCGTCGTTTTAAGCACCGATATATTCGACGAGTTCATGGATCAGAATAATCTCTATTCTGTTGCTTTATCCGATCTTACAGATGATGAGATCCTTAAAAAGTTCATTGATGCTGAATTGCCGGGACATGTCTACCAGGATTTCTATGCATTTCTTTCAGTTTCCAGAAATTATCCTATAGCAGTCAGATCTTCCAGCAAACTGGAAGATTCACATTACCAGCCATTTGCCGGCATTTATTCAACTTACATGATCCCCAGGCTCCCTGATAATAAACAGATGGTAATGATGTTATCGGAAGCTATCAAAGAGGTTTATTCTTCTGTTTTTTACAAGGCAAGCAAAGCTTATATGACCGCCACTGCAAATGTTATTGATGAGGAGAAGATGGGAATTATACTGCAGGAGGTTTGCGGCAACAGGCACGGTGAGATTTATTATCCTACATTATCAGGAGTTGCACGGTCAATAAATTACTATCCGATAGGTTCTGAGAAAGCTGAAGATGGAATTGTGAACATTGCTTTTGGTTTGGGAAAGTTGATTGTTGAGGGTGGATTATCTCTCAGGTTTTCTCCGAAATATCCAAAAAAAATTCTTCAACTTTCTTCTCCGGAGGCAGCATTAAGGGATTCTCAGAAAGAATTCTGTGCTCTCGATCTTAATATTAACAGCTTCGTCCCATCGACTGATGACGGAGTAAATATTCTGAAAATTGATATCAGGGAACTTCAGAACGAAACCGCTCTGAAGTATATTGCATCAACTTATGACAGGAATAACAATGTCCTTAGGGATGGGATAAGCCAGCCTGGGAAACGGGTAATTACCTTTTCGAATATACTTCAGCATAAAACTTTCCCGCTTGCGGAAATCTTGAGTACTCTTCTTGAGATTGGACAGGAGGAGATGAATAACCCGGTTGAAATTGAATTTGCCGCCAATCTGGAAACACCTGCAGGCACTCCTAAAATTTTTAACTTTTTACAAATCCGACCAATAGTTCATACGGAAGAGGCACATAACATCAACCTCGATCATATACGACCTGAAGATACTATCATCTATTCCGAATCAGCTCTTGGCAATGGACTGTTTAAAGGCATTCACGATCTCGTATACGTAAAACCTGAGTCTTTTAATGCAGTGAATAACAAAAATGTTGCAATTGAAATTGAAAAGATAAATACATTATTCGTAAAACAGGGTAAAGGGTATGTTCTTATTGGTCCTGGAAGATGGGGCTCAACCGACCCCTGGCTCGGTATACCGGTTAAGTGGCCGCAAATTTCCGCAGCAAGAATTATTATTGAGTCGGGATTAAAGAATTACAGGATAGATCCAAGCCAGGGCACTCATTTCTTTCAAAACCTCACTTCATTCAGAGTTGGGTATTTTACAATCAATCCATATATAAATGAAGGTTATTATGATGTTGATTTTCTAAATAAGCTCAATGTAATTTATGAAGACAGCTTTATCAGGCACATCAGGTTTGATAATCCTCTCGAGATAATGATAGACGGCAAAAAACACCGGGGAGTAATATTAAAACCAATATTGTAAACCTTTGTGTGCCTTAGTGAAAACCTTTGTGTTCCTTTGTGGTTAAAAAAGTCTCATTTACCACTAAGGCGCACAAAGTAAGAACACTAAGTAACACAAAGGGGAAAGTGGATAAGAATAAAATTAAAATTATGGAAACAGCAAAAACAAAATACCTGGGAGATCTGAGGACTGAAATAGTTCATGTCAGATCAGGAAGCGTTATTACAACCGATGCTCCAGTTGATAATAAAGGAAAAGGCGAAAATTTCTCACCGACTGATATGGTTGCCTCTGCTCTTGGAAGTTGCATTTTCACAATAATGGGCATTGCGGCAAGAGAACATTCGTTCTCAATCGATGGTGCTACCTGTTCGATAACAAAAGTCATGACTGAAAATCCAAGAAGAATCGGTGAGATCAGGATAGAATACGATTTCACTGGAAATACTTATACAGATAAACAGAAAAAATTACTTGATCATTGTGTAAAAACCTGTCCTGTTGCTCTCTCTTTAAATGAGTCGATATTTCAGAATGTTACATTATTATTCAAATAGAGGTATAGTTTTTAAGCCCGGTGAAGTCAGTTATTTCGCCCGTTCTAAGACGGAGTATGAGACTACAAAATAATTAAGTGCAGCTGCAATCTTAGAGCAACCTGTTATTAACTTCCAAAAGATGCACTCTCTGTTATGGCATCCCGGTTAATCTTTTTTATCAAGCCAGATAATACGCACCCCGGACCTGCCTCAACAAATAAGGTAGCACCGTCCGAAATCATATTCAGAATGCTTTGTGTCCATCGGACAGGGGAAGTAAGTTGCAAAACAAGATTTGATTTTATTATTTCAGGATCGATTGATGGTTTTGCATTTGCATTCTGGTAAACCGGACATATAGGTTTACTGAAGGTTGTGTTTTTTATTGCTTCTTCAAGTTCAATACGGGCATGTTCCATCAGTGGTGAGTGAAATGCGCCTCCGACAGCCAGTTTAATGGCTCTTTTGGCTCCTTTTTCTTTAAGCATCTCAATAGCTTTGTCAATACCCTCGTTTGAGCCGGAGATTACAATCTGCCCCGGACTATTATAATTAGCAGGAACGACAACCTCTTTTATAGAAGCGCAAACCTCTTCGACTATTTTATCATCCAACCCAAGAATTGCAGCCATGGTTGAAGGAGTTCTTTCACATGCTTTCTGCATGGCAATTGCTCTTTTTGATACAAGGAGAAGTCCGTTTTCGAATGATAGGGTCTTGTTTGCCACAAGTGCCGAAAATTCACCTAGCGAATGTCCCGCGACCATATCAGGTTTGAAAGAATTTCCAAGTATGGCGACCAGGATTGTCGAATGCAGAAAAACAGAAGGTTGAGTAACTTTTGTCTGTTTCAGATCATCATCTGTGCCGGCAAACATCAGATCAGTTATCCGGAAGCCAAGCAGGGAATTGGCAATTTCAAACAAATCTCTGGCCATGTCCGACTTCTCATAAAGATCCTTACCCATTCCTGGAAACTGCGCTCCCTGACCTGGAAATACATATGCTTTCATTATCACCTTTTTTTTTGTTTATAGAATCGCTGTAAACGGAGTGCAAAAATAGAAAAATTTAATTGTTTCTTAAGTTTACTGATCCGCATCATAGATTAATCTGGTTACCCCTTTTCCTGTCAGGCAAAGCGGGATGATTATTATTTCTCCTTCCCCCGTGACGGAAGTCCCGATAGCTATCGGGAGGGATGGTGGTAAATTAACCAACAATATTTAGAATAAAAATTCTGAATAAACCGAAAGGATTTAATGAAGTTTTGTTCCGATAAGATGAATAAACTCTTCACGCGTGTTTAGTTTTTCGAGAAAAATTCCCGTGAAAGCAGAAGTAGTTGTCACGGAATTTTGTTTCTGCACCCCTCTTATCTGCATGCACATATGATGTGCCTCAATAACAACAGCTACTCCAATGGGATTAAGGCAATCCTGCAGACAGTCCCTGATTTGCATCGTAAGTCTTTCCTGTACCTGCAACCTCCGGCTGAAAGCCTCAACCACCCTCGCAATTTTACTCAGGCCGGTAATATACTCGTTTGGGATGTATGCAACATGAGCTTTGCCATAAAACGGCAGCATATGATGCTCACACATGGAATAAAGATCGATATCTTTTACTATTACCATCTGTTTGTAATCCTCTTTAAACTTGGCGGAGTTTATTATCTCACAAGGATTCTGATTATACCCCATTGTCAGATAATTCAGAGCTTTTGCGACTCTAACAGGTGTCTTCTCAAGTCCTTCTCTTTCAGGATCTTCGCCTATCAGCTTTAATATCCTTGCATACATTGATGCTATTTCTTCAATGGTTTCGTTATTCCAGGTCTCAATCTTATTATAACCGTCGGCAACCAGACCATTTCCATCATTTATCTTTTCTGTTCTTTTAACCATAATATTCTATTGAGTTATTTTCGGTTTCTTCTATTTTTATACAGTGAAGGCTTGCCCCTTCCTTTTCTATAAAAGGCTTGAGCTCATTCCATATACTAATGGCAAGGTTTTCAGTTGTTGCAATTTTACCATTCATAAAGTCAACCTCGAGATTAATATTTTTATGATCAATCTTATTGATTACTCTTTTGAGGATTATCTGTTTCAGAATGTTGATGTTCATCACAAATCCGCACTCCTCGGAAGGCTCACCCTTTACAGTCACCCATAAGGTATAGTTATGACCGTGCCAGTTTGGATTTGAACATTTCCCGAAGATGTTTTGGTTAACGTCATCGGACCATTCCTTCCTGAACATCCTGTGAGCGGCGCAGAATCTCTCCCGACGCGTCATGTATATCATACTCTCGAATATTTATTATACAATATTAGCCAATAATTTTAATCTTTATAATTCTTAAAAGCGATATATTTACTTCTCTTTCGATATGGATAACAAAGTCATATTCATGCCAGTTAAAATATTATATATAACAGCCACCTTGCAGGAATCCGATACTCTTCAAAAAATCAGGGAGAAGCTGAAGGTTAATGGAAATCCGGGTAAATTTGAACTATACTTACTGGTCTCTGGTGTCGGAAGTATAGCAACTTCCTGGAACCTGAAACGCTGGATTGAAAGTAATGGAAAACCTGATCTTGCAATAAATGGAGGCATTGCAGGAAGTTTTAGGGATGAACTAATTCCCGGAGATGTTGTTTTGCCGCTTACCGATTGTTTTGCCGATTCAGGAATCGAGGACGGGAATGATTTTTTCACGCTTTCTGAAGCCGGGCTGATCAGTGCAGATGAGTTTCCTTACAAAAATGGTATGTTATATGCCGATCCATGGTATATCAATAAGATAAAGAACATATTAAAACCTGTCAGGGCAATAACGGTTAATACCGCTACGGGTTCGGAATCGACCAGAAACAGGCTGATAAAAAAATTTAATCCTGACATTGAGACGATGGAAGGTGCAACTTTTTTCTATATTTGTTCCAGGGAAAATATTCCTTTTCTGGCCGTGAGAGCAATCTCAAATAAGGTTGAACTACGAAATAAAAATAAATGGAACATTCCGCTTGCTCTCAATAACCTGTCGGAAAAGCTAGTTGATGTACTCTTAACTTTGCAGAGATAATATGAGATTAACATTGGGTTTTTCTCCATGTCCTAACGATACATTTATTTTCGATGCTATGGTGCATGGAAGAATTGATACTGAGGGGTTGGAGTTTGATTATTTTCTGACTGATGTTGAAGACCTGAATAAAATGGCTTTCCATTCTGATGTTGATATTACAAAGATCAGTTACCACGCTTATTCGTATGTGGCTCAGAACTATCTTATTCTTGATGCAGGAAGTGCACTGGGTCACCGAAATGGCCCTTTGCTGATAAGTAAGCGTCGCATTAGTATATCCGAGCTTCACGGGTTGAAGATTGCGATTCCCGGAAAGTATACTACTGCCAACCTCCTCTTCAGTATAGCCTGGCCCGATGTTGTTAATAAAACTGAATATCTTTTTTCGGATATTGAAGATGCCCTTTTAAAAGGTGAAGTTGATGCCGGACTTATAATCCATGAAACCAGATTTACATATTATAAAAGAGGGCTTCATAAATTAGCTGATATGGGTGAATACTGGGAGACTCTCACTGGTTTACCAATCCCGCTGGGTGCTATTGTCATAAAGAGAAGCATACCTGACGATATAGCTCAGAAAGTAAATCGGGTGGTCCGGAGAAGTCTGGAATATGCCTATAAGGATTCGTTCGCCTCTTTTGACTTTGTTTCAGGCAATGCAAAGGAGATGGACAGCACTATCATGAATAATCATATCAAACTTTTCGTGAATGAATATACCCTTGACCTGGGTGCCAACGGAAGAGAGGCTATTGTTGAATTGTTTCGCATGGCAGGCGAAAAACGCATTATACCTCAATTGCCTGACAGGATATTTCTTACCAGTCTCTGATCAAACTATGGTTTAAAAATACTAAATTTGAACATAGACAATTGTTCATTGTTTAAGTTCTGATAGTATAAACTCTAAATATTTAAATCATGGCATTTGAACTACCAAAACTCCCGTACAAGCTTAACGCACTAATTCCGTACATAAGTGAAGAAACGCTTGATTATCACTATGGTAAACATCATCAGGCTTACGTCAATAATCTTAACGCATTGATTCCTGGTTCCGGATTTGAAAATGCCGATCTGGAATCAATCATTAAGAAAGCAGAAGGTGGCATCTTTAATAATGCTGCCCAGGTCTGGAATCATACATTCTATTTTGAATCTTTTGCTCATGACGGGAGAAGGATTCCGAAAGGGGATCTCGCTGAATCAATAAATGGGTCATTTGGTTCCCTAGATGCATTTAAGGAGCAGTTTAACAAAGCTGCAGCTACACTTTTTGGTGCCGGCTGGGCCTGGCTTGTAAAAAAAGACGACGGAACGCTTCAGATTGTTCAGGAATCAAACGCAGGGAACCCTATTCGCAAGGGTCTTAAGCCCCTTTTGACTTGCGATGTGTGGGAACATGCATATTATATTGATTACAGGAATAAACGTCCTGATTACATTAAGTCTTTCTGGGAGATACTTGACTGGGATCAGGTTTCAAATAGATTCTGATTGTATTAGTAACTTTTAACAATAAATATTTATTAAAAAACCCTTTCTGTGAATACCTCAGAATAAACAAAAATTTGGATCATGAACTTAAAGGAGCTAATATTAAAAACCCGGTCTTATCGTCGTTTCGATGAATCAAGCAAAATTGATAACCAAACTATTGAATCTCTGGTTGACCTGGCGCGCCTTTCGCCATCCGGTGCCAACAAACAACCTCTTAAATACCTCTATTACAATACAGCAAAAGAATGCGAAAGGATATTCCCATTCCTGGCCTGGGCCGGGTATCTGCCCGATTGGCCCGGACCTGAAAAAGGAGAAAGACCTTCTGCTTACATTATCATTCTGGGTGATAAATCAATATCAGATATATTTGGAGTTGATCACGGAATCGCAGCTCATTGTATTTTGCTTGGTGCCACTGATGCCGGCCTTGGAGGGTGTATTATCGGATCAATAAAGAGAGACGAACTGAGTAACGAACTATCAATCCCCGATAATTTTGAGATTCTTTTAGTTCTTGCTTTGGGGAAACCAGTTGAAAATGTTATTATTGAAGATATCAAGAATGCTGACGTTAAATACTATAGAGATAAAAGCAAAAATCACCACGTTCCCAAAAGGAGTCTGAAAGAGCTGATAATTAAGTTATAAACTATATTTCAGGATGAAGCGGATTTCAGTTTTTTTCATTTTATCAGTTTTCCTGATTCAGTCCGGTTTCTGCCAGGAAAAAGAAACAGGATCCAGAATTCTTTTTCATGGTATAATGATGGATGCAAGTTCCCTTACTCCCATATCTAATTCTCAGATTTTGATTAACAACTCTTTAACTTCAGTTACCGGTACTAACGGGACATTCTCATTATATGTGAACAGGAAAGACACAGTGCTATTTAAACATCTGGGATATAAACCAACATCAATGTTTGTAAGTGACACTCTTGCCGGACTGGAATACGCTGCAGGAATTTATATGCAAAGTGATACCTTGATGATCGGGGAAGTAGTAATTGTTCCGAGGTTCACCAATCTCAGATCTGAAATAATGAAACCCAGGAGGATCCCGCCAACCTTAGAAAATGCCAGGTACAATGTGGCAATGTCGGGTTATCAGGGACGGACTACGCAAGGACAGCTGGGAGATCCTGCTACTAATTATAGTTTATTGCGGCAGAGACTAAAAACCGATGCCTATGAGAAAGGCGAAATTCCCTCCGACATGATAGGTGGTATAAACGGCTTATTTTTGCTCCCGGCTGCATATCTTCTTCTTCGGGGTTCTGCTGAAAGACCTTCTCCAATGGAAAGACCGCTGACACAGGATGAGCTTGCTCAGATTCAGAAAATATATATAGAATCACTTAAGCAGCAAAAATAATCAGCCTTTGTTTTACCCCTCTTACTTCCCCATGAGGGAGAACCAACAAAGGCTGATTGTTTCAATCGTATCTTATTTGGGATGTTCATAAATAGTGAAAA
>PMIJ01000223.1 GCA_003157015.1 Bacteroidales bacterium | reverse complement strand
ATCCCAATTCCGTTAGTTAGCAACCGAAGTTCGGAGTTTATGCGCCGCTTCTTCCCCCTAACGACTATCGATTCCTGGAATGATTGGAAATGGCAGCTTCGGAATGCTATCAACAGCATCGAAGATCTAAAGAAAATCATGAAATTATCCGAAAAGGAGATTATGGCTATTAATAACCTTAAAGGCCGTCTTCCTCTCAGGATCACTCCCTACTTTGCTTCACTTATTTACAACACAAAACCGTCGCATCCTTTGCGTCGTAATGTTATTCCTGTTGTGGAAGAATTGCTTGAAACAAGTAGTGAACAGTCTGATCCTCTACATGAAAAATCGTTCTCCCCGGTTAAAGGAATTGTTCACCGTTACCCCGACAGGGTTTTATTCACTGTTACCCAGGTATGTTCAAACTATTGCAGATACTGTACACGTTCTCATTCTGTAGGAAGACTTGATAGACTTGGGAGGCAGGATTTTGAGAAGGCATTTAATTATATTGCAACTCATAAAGAGGTGCGAGATGTTCTTATAAGCGGAGGAGATCCGCTGACTTTAAATGATGAGACACTTGATTATATCCTTTCCAATATCCGAAGTATTGAACATGTTGAAATTATAAGAATAGGCACCAGAATTCCTGTAGTTCTTCCCCAGAGAATCACCGACAACCTGATATCTCTTCTGAGAAAATATCATCCTCTTTTTATCAGTCTGCATTTTTCACATCCCTATGAGATTACTGATGAATGCGCAAAAGCCTGCAACAAACTTGCCGATGGAGGTTTCCCTCTAGGAAGCCAGACTGTTCTTTTGAAAGGAATAAATGATAATGTTCCTACTATGAAGGAGCTGATGCACAGGTTGCTGAAGATCAGGGTAAGACCATATTATCTGTATCAATGTGATTTAATACCTGGCTCAGGGCACTTCAGAACGACGGTCAAAAAAGGTCTTGAAATAATCAAAGGGCTGAGAGGCTTTACAAGTGGTTATGCTGTACCCACCTTCGTAATTGATGCTCCCGGAGGAGGAGGAAAAATTCCTTTGCTTCCAAACTATGTAGTAGATCACAATAAGGATCGGATAGTATTGCGTAATTACAAAGGTGTTTTATGCGAATATCCTGAAAAATAGGGCTTATAAATGAAAGTTGGTTTAACGTATGATCTGCGGTCATGGTATATTGACCGGGGATATTCCATGGATGAAACTGCCGAATTTGATAAGCAGGAGACGGTAGACGCGCTTGAAAATTCTTTAAAACTAATGGGGCATGAAACAGAACCCATCGGAAATACTTTTCAATTAGTTGAAGCTCTTGCAGCAGGAAAAAGATGGGATATTGTTTTTAACATAGCCGAAGGATTATACGGTGATGGTAGAGAATCAGTTGTTCCTGCCATTCTGGACCAATACAAGATACCGTATGTATTCAGTGGTCCTGTAATTATGGGATTATCACTTAATAAGCATCTTGCAAAACTTGTGGCAGCTTCTGCAGGTGTACCGGTCAGTCCAGGCTACCTTGTGACAGAATTAAACGACTTGAAGAAATGCAATCTCACTTACCCACTCTTCGTTAAACCTGTCTCTGAAGGTACAGGCAAGGGTATTACTGAAAACAGCCTTGTTCATTCCTCCATAGAGCTTGAAAAAATGGTAAGGTGGATCCTTATTGAATTCCACCAGCCTGCACTAGTTGAAGAGTATTTACCGGGAAGGGAATTTACCGTTGGGATTGTAGGATATGGTGAAGAAGCAAAAGCAATTGGAGGAATGGAAGTTATGACAATCAATAATCTTCCTTATTCCGTGGAAGTAAAAGAAAATTATCAGAATTACTGCAGCTACAAGCCTCTTGATTCCGATATAGCTGATGAATGCAAATCAGTTGCGCTCAGCGCGTGGAAAGCTTTGGACGCTGTCGATGCCGGAAGAATAGATATTAAAGCTGACCGCAATGGCAGAATATGTTTCATTGAAGCTAATCCGCTTGCCGGATTAAACCCCGTTCATTCAGACCTTCCAATTCTGGCACGGATGTATGGTATTGAATACCAGACATTGCTGGAAATGATCATGAAAGCGGCACTAAAGAGGATCAAAGGATAAGGGGCCAATAATTTTATTAAAACATAGAGGGGAGGAAGTATGAGGAGATGTTGTATTATCTATAATGAACCACGCGAAGGTGCACTGGCAGATGAACTTGATGTGCTTGACCAGGTGGCTCATATAGAAAAACACCTTATTGAATTAGGAATATCGGTATATAGAAAAGGAATCACGGAAAACTTCATGGCTGAGGTTGCTGTATTGGCTAATGAAAAGCCTGACTTTGTTTTTAACCTGGTTGAATCGATCAATAACAAAGGGGAACTTATTTATTTTGTTCCGGCGCTCCTTAATTTGTATTCCATTTCTTATTCCGGAAATTCACTCGAGTCAATATTTCTGACTACTAATAAAACCATCTGCAGCACTATGATGAAGAATGCAGGAATAAATAATCCTGCTTCTTACAAACCATCGCACTTTGATCTTCTTAGACCTGGAAGAAAATATATAGTCAAGCCAATCTGGGAAGATGGTTCTCTCGGAATCACCAGCGAGTCAGTCTTTGAGTGCAAGCCGGGTTTCGAAGAAAAACTGAAAAACCTTGATGATTCTCATTGGTTCATTGAAGACTTTATCGATGGCAGGGAATTTAATATAAGCGTTTTGACCGGTAAAGATGGTCCTGAAGTTTTGCCTCCTGCCGAGATTGTCTTCGTCAATTATGATGCAAACAGACCAAAGATCATCGATTTTAAAGCAAAATGGGAAATGGATAGCTTTGAATATATAAACACTGTACGGGAGTTTCCCGGAAACAATATTAACCAACAACTGGCATCAAATCTGAAAGAAGCTGCCCTCTCATGCTGGCATCTGTTTGATTTAAAAGGTTATGCGAGAGTAGATGTCAGAACGGACGGCTACAATAATGTATTTGTTATAGAAATAAACGGAAATCCCTGCATTTCTCCTGACGGAGGATTTGTGGCCGCTACACGTGAGGCAGGATATCTTTTCACTGATGTTCTTCAGAGGATTATTGATGATTTAAATGGATGATTTTTTAGATAATAAAACATTAAATGAAAGGCCTTTACACCATACTGCTTCTTATAATGTCCAATACTTTCATGACAATTGCATGGTATGGTCATCTAAAGCTAAGAACAATGAGCAGGTTTGAAAACCTGAGCCTCTTTGCAGTAATATTATTGAGCTGGGGAATAGCATTTTTTGAATACTCTCTTCAGGTCCCGGCAAACCGAATTGGCTTCAAAGAAAACGGAGGACCATTCTCTCTCATCCAGTTAAAAGTAATCCAGGAAGTTATATCCATCCTTGTATTCATCGGTTTTACACTCATCGTTTTTAAAAATGAGCATTTCCGAATAAACCACCTGATCGGATTTATGCTTCTTATTCTTGCCGTCTACTTTATGTTTAAGAAATAACAAATACTACTTTATAAGATTGGCATTATAATATTGAGGCATACCGGTAACTTCCTCTCCCAGCCATGATGGTTTATTAAAAGGCTCATCATCCGATTTAAGCTCAATTTCTGCAATAATAAGGCCTTCATTCTTCTCATGAAAGACATCTACCTCAAATGTATGTTCTGCTGATGGTACTAGATATCTGGTTTTAATTATTCTACCGGGAAGGCAGATAGACATCATCTCTTCGGCATCACTAAGAGGAATCTGAACTTCCCATTCATTCCTGGTTATGGAATTTTTCTGAGGCCTTGATTTGATAGTTAGATAAGCTGTTTCATCAGCAATTCTCAATCTTATTGTCTTATCAGGATCAATTGAAAGGTATGCCTGAACTATTTTTATTTTTTTGACAGCCAGGTGTCTGAATTCGCTTTTCACCAGAAATTTGCGTTCTGTTTCTGTTGCCATTTTTATTGTAAAGTTAAGGTTTTTCTCTGTGCAACTCTGTGCTACTCAGTGTTTCTCAGTGTAAGTTCTTACTTTTTTGTTACACAGAGATCCACTGAGTAGCACAGAGAGCCAAAGAGAAATTATTTAGTTAATTTAGCAATCTATAAATTTAATGTAAAACATATTACATTTATTATGGAAGTCAGAATCGAACCCACCTGGAAATCCAGACTACAGGAAGAATTTGAAAAGGAATACTTTATCAGACTAACCGAATTTGTAAAAGAAGAGTACAGGTTAAAAACCATATATCCTCCCGGAAGCCTTATTTTTAATGCATTCAACCTTTGCCCTTTTCAAAATGTTAAGGCCGTAATAATCGGACAGGATCCTTATCATGGACCCGGACAGGCTCATGGACTATGCTTTTCAGTCAGGGATGGAGTAGAATTTCCTCCGAGTCTGGTTAACATTTTCAAAGAAATTGAATCGGACATGGGTATTAAAAGACCGGCCGGCGGAAACCTTGAAAGATGGGCCTCACAAGGTGTTCTTCTTCTGAATGCTACGCTGACTGTTCGCGCTCACCAGGCAGGATCGCACCAGAAAATGGGATGGGAACAGTTTACAGACAGAGCCATAAGTATTCTGAATATTGAAAAGAAAAATATTGTATTTTTCCTCTGGGGTGCATACGCTCAGAAAAAGGGAGAAGCAATTGACAGGTCAAAACACCTTGTACTTGAATCAGTTCACCCCTCTCCTCTCTCGGCCTCAAGAGGTTTCTTCGGGAATAAACATTTCAGCAGATGCAATGAATATCTTTTAGCGCATGGTATCAAAACAATTAATTGGCAATAATATTTTTTTTGTTACATTGAGGTCCACAGAGCAGACACAGAGTTATTTCGTTTAAA
>PMIJ01000234.1:40360-55996 GCA_003157015.1 Bacteroidales bacterium | reverse complement strand
TCATAATAAATAGTTATCTGTCATTCAATATATAAAATTAACTATTTGGTTTATCTCTAGATAAGAAATTCAATACTATTTTGAAGACTTAGGATAAAGCTTATCAGATTAGTATTATGAAAAGGTTTGTACGCAACAATACACCGAGGTATTATAATCAAACCTATCTTGGATTGAAATTTAATCTCTCATCAAATTTCCATGAATCACAACAACTTTAGTGATAAATATGAAGGGCAACTGAATCTTTCAGGAAATCCATTATAATGCTAACGCATAGGACGGTATATCAACTATATATACGTAATAATTTATTGAAGTTATTGATCTAGAGGTAACAATTATATGGATATTCTTATTAAACCATAATCTAATGTTTTTCGAAACATTTAGATTGTTCGAGTTTTGATTATTATTTAAAAAGTTAATTAATAAGACATTACATTGGACTAAATAAAACAATTATGAGCTTACCCAATTATGGTGTGCTAATTGGCACATTTAATCGTTTCGAACAGGAACCTGTGGATAATTATGGAAAATGGTTCCATGGATTTGTTTTTGTAAATGCAAATCAAGAGGTCTTTCGTTGTGCGGTGGATGTTAACAAACCAGACGGCGGATTTCAGTATATGTTACTTGACTTGCAACCCTCTCTCTTCACGGAGATATCAAGTCTTCCGGATGGCTACCATGAACTTACTCCTGATGCTTCATCAGGTGCAATTGACTATGTTCGAAGTCCAATTGTCAATCAAGCTGAAGGATGCTTAAAAGCAATTTATTCCTTTATTAGTTTGATCTTTAAGCGAGGACGAACAGAAGTATGGATTGAAAACACTGGTGAAACTGCACTGAATATCCTAAATGATCTGGTTTCAGATGCAATCCATATTTATGTGTTTGGAGCTCCTTTTCATAATTCAAATCCGATTGAGGATGGTATGCATGATGTACACATGAATCAAGGCGATCCTCCAGGTCCATTCCAACATTTGGACGGAATCTGGCAGGATGGCTGTGTAATAGTCGAAAAACCAGACGGAACTCTTAGGGGTTATTTTGGTAAGTTTGTTACACAATCATTGAATACTGACAATAATGGATTGCCAATTTAATATTGTGGACCTGTAGCCATTATTTCAATGACTTTAAGCACGTGATCAACGATTCACCATTATTAATCTCGGTCAGAATGAAAAAATTATTGACTCTATTCCTTCTTTGTATTATGGCGGTTTACCTTACTAAATGCGAAAATCCAACTGATGGAGTCAAATGTGATAATACAAGCCCTAATAGAATTGGAGCTGTATGTAACGATGGGACTGCAAATAGGGCTATAAGTTTCGGGAGCAAGTTTCACATCTTGGAGGAGTAGTCTATTGGTTTTGTAATTAAGGGCTCGTTTGATTATCAAATTTGGAGCTTTTTCGTCAAAGGGATTTGTTGAGGTATAAGATTTATTTGACTTCTACTTTTTGTTAATGTAACTTGTACTATATTAATTAGATTATTCTTAATTATGATCAATAGGTTAACCATTTACACAAAAAAGTATGAAAAAACCTTTATTAATGTTGTTAATTCTTTTGCTCTAAATGTGTCTTTAATTATTTTAAAGATTAATGGTGAGTTGAAATTTAAAGGGTTTATTCAAAACTTTAAATGAAAATTTACATCTAAGTACAATTTATTTTAAATCATTATGGATTATACAACTTTAAAAATAGGAGAACGCCCGCGCAAAATTGGGAGGAAAATTAAAGAAATAATAAGCAAAGAAAAGAGTCATATTGTTTACCTGGATGAGAATGATATAATCTGTACATCTAAAGATAGTAAGGTTGTTTTAAGCAAAGAATTTGGACATATTCAAAATCTCATCTCCTCTTGGGAATCAATTTGTAATAGCTTATTTTCCAAGGAGGAAGCTTATGAGATAAAGTGTCTCTTAGCTGAAGGTTATGGTCGTATGTTTGAGAAAAATGATTATAGTGCAGCTAAAAAAATCATTGATCAGACAGCTGTTAGAATAAAGCACCAGGGAGAACAAATACTTCGGCAGGATTATCTAATATCAAGTTTAACAACTACTTGCGTTATTATCTTTATTCTGTTTGTAACAATTCTGTCCAAAAGGGTTATTATCCAATATGTAAATCCTAGATTATACGAGATTTTTATAACTGCACTTTTTGGTGGTGTGGGTGCATTTATATCAACAATGATAAGAGCTAGAAATTACCAAGCAGACATATCAACTAGTAGGCATATCCATAGAATAGATGGATTTTTAAGGATAATCTATGGTTTAATAGCAGGCGTAATGATTGCAATCGGGATTAAAGCAAATATTCTATTCGGTTTTATTAATCACATAGAAGCGAATATGTATGTCTTACCGTTTCTTGGTGCAATAGGTGGTGCAAGTGAAATGTTATTGCCAAACATTATCAAGCAATTTGATACTGAGAAAGTGGTAACGTTAAATAGTAGTGATAAGTAAATTAAATGTTTGAAAGATTAAGTTTGTGAATTTTGTTTTTATGCTCAGAAGGTAACAAAACACCAGGTATTACTATTAAACCTAAATAAGTTCCTACAATCTTATTTTAGAACCAAAGTTGTTGATTGTCATAAAGTATTAGTCTGATAGTAAATTTAATATAAGCATACTGAAATGAAAAAAATTGTCTTCCTGTTAATTATGTTTTCAGTATCTGCGTGTGTAGCAATCCCTAAGGAAACAGTAACCTTATCTCAAACATTGGGAAGTGATTTAAAGGTATTACACGATGCGCACCGAAATATGATAAATATCCATTTCGAAAAAATTAAGAATGAAATTAATTCATTTGTGAATGATGTTTATTCTCCCTTCGTAATCAATTATGTTCTAAAGAGTGACTTAAAGAACTACCAGGAGGGGAATCCATCTCTATTTGGCGCAATAGAAATTGCTGGTAAAAAGGAAGGTAAGGAGGAATCGCAAAACGCTTTAAATGAAATGTCTGACTTTTTAGATGCAGCTCGAAGAAGGATAGAGGCCAAGAGAAATGAGTTAATCTCACCAATAATTACACAACAAAATCAGGTGCTACAAGCTGTTGATCAATCTTATGAACATGCGATTTATGCAAACTCTACAATTACTGGATATCTTGAATCAATCCGGAAAGTTAAAACAGCACAAGAAGAAGCACTTTCAATGATCGGTTTGGGAGGCGCAGATACTCTAATGACTAATAACTTAGTCAAATTATCTGATCAGTTAGATATAGCACTTAAAAAAGGGAAAGAAATTGATATTAAAAGTGATGATGCCTATAATAAATTCGAAAGTATAATTAAAGAAATTAAAAACTTAACCAATAAAAAATAAGACCATGGCAAAAAACAGATATGATGATTTATTCGATGACGCTGATGCAGCTTTTAATGGTCAATACAAAGACGCATTAAATAATCTTTATGGATTGTCAAAGGATGAAATTGATTCTATTGTACCAGGAACTGCTGGTCTTCAAACGTATGCTATATTAATTAAAGTTGTGGAGCAGGCATCAAAACAGAATCTTACTCAAACTCAACTTGTTAAAAACATCAAGGATTTGGGTGATTTAGCTATAAAGATTGCTAAAAAGATTCCGGAATTCGCTGCACTACTTTAAAAACTTGAGAATGATTAAAAAGCAACAAAAATGATTGCGGAGTTCGAAAAGTTAAGCATACTAACCAATTCGATTTACTGGATATTGTTGTTAATATTATTTAAACCAGATAATAGGTGTTCGGTTTGCTCTTCATATGTTGCAATTTGATACGGCAAACGGGGGTTTGCAATAAGCAATATTTATAGACACAGCAAGGCCAAGCCTTCCTGGTTATTTCAAAGGCCTTGCTATAGTCATTCAATAACCCCACTTCAAATGTCGAAAATTGTCTGCTTCTCACAACGAGCTCTCGCCAGATTGATTATATGCGTATGGATTTTGAAAATTTCATTTTGTACTATGAGTATCAATCCAATTGTTTTGCTAATTTCTGGTGATTATTTTATTAAAAGATTCAACCTAATCGTCCTAATATTTGTACCTTTAAGAGTCATGTATATTTAAGTATATTTGCCTGTAGCAAATGAAAATAGATTTTAACATAAGTATATTAAACACATTGTTATATCAGTATCCAGATAAAGCAATGTCTCTTGAAGTAAAGTTTCCAAAAATTTACCAATGGTTAGAGGAGAAAGATAAACCAACATTTAATCAGTTGGCAGATCTCGCCCAACTGTTTGATATTCCATTTGGTTATTTTTTCCTACAAGAAATTCCTTTAAAGCAATACCAAATTCCTCATTTCAGGACTAATAATCAAAAACAATTTCGACCTTCTAAAGAATTGATGGATACAGTCGAAACACTTCAAGAAAGACAACAATGGGCTAGAGATCTTTTAATTGATTTAAGAGGTGAAAAATTACCCTTTACTAATAGTATAACAACAAAAATTCCAATTGAAACAGCCGTTAATGAAATAAATTCATTATTAAGATTATCCGGCCATTGGGCTAAGAGCATTCCGAGATGGTCTGATGCTTTAAACCTGTTGATTAATAGAACTGAACTATCAGGAATATTTGTTGTACTAAATGGAGTTGTTGATAATAATACAAAACGCAAGTTAGATACGAATGAATTCAGAGGATTCGTTTTATATGACGATTTTGCACCATTTGTATTTTTAAATAATAATGATGCCCTATCTGGTAAAATTTTTACTCTCATTCATGAGATTGCGCATGTTTTAGTTGGTAAAAGTGCATCTTTTGACCTAAGGCAACTTCAGCCAGCATCTGATGACACAGAAGAATATTGTGATAGGGTAGCAGCAGAATTCTTGGTTCCAAGAAATCTTTTAGAAAAACATATTAAAAAATATGGAATTGATTATCTGTCATTGGCAAGAGTATTTAAAGTAAGTCAAATCGTAATTGCGAGAAGACTCTTAGATTTGAGCCGCATTACCCGGCATGAGTTTTTTACATTCTATGAAGATTATATAAATAAGGAAAAAAAGGTAGATCTTAGCTCGGGAGGTAATTTCTATAATACAGCCCCTTATAGAATAAGTAAGAAATTCTTTAGTTTGATTTACAATTCAGTAAAACAAAATAAAATTCTATATACAGATGCATTCAGACTTACAGGTCTTAAACCGAAAACATTTGATGAATACATAAAAAGGAATCTTGCGTGAATTCAATACCATTAAAATATGTTTTAGATTCTAATGTTTTTATGGAGGCATCAAGACGGTATTATCCTTTCGATTTTGCTAAACCTTTCTGGAACGGATTGTTGTCTTTTTCAAAAGAGGGACTATTGTGCAGTATCGATAAAGTTCTTTACGAAATAAAAGAAGGGAATGATGAATTAAAAAATTGGGCTGAGACCGAATATGTAAATTACTTTCAATCAACCAAAGTGGAAAATGTTTTTAAAGCTTATTCTTCATTAGTACCCTGGGCACAGACTCAATCACAATATGTTCAAATAGCGAAAGATATTTTTATGGAAAAAGACAATGCTGATACTTGGATATTAGCATTTGCGTTAGCAACTGATTTAACTGTTGTTACTCATGAAGTCTTTGATCCGAATATTAAAAAGAGAATTCCAATTCCAAATGTCTGTTTAGCGTTTGACATTGATTATTGTGATACTTTTGAAATGTTACGTCGCTTACAATTTTCATTTTAGTTCTTAATAATTTATCTCAAATTATATTAGAATTCAAATATCAATTTCTTACAATTCATTATAAACCTGTTTATAAGCAAGTTTTTACAGCATCTTGAAAGTTTGTCCTTTGGGCTTTTTAGATTTTGGAGTTACTTTTTTCATTGAATTATTTGTTTGTGGAATTAATGTTTCCCGTAGTTTATAAAAGTACCTAAAATGCTCGCATAGTTATCATATCGATTGTTTTAGATTATGTCTTAATGACTTTAATCTCCAAAACAAAATTTACAATTTATACTAAAGTTAAACAAAAAACTTAATATCAACGTGTTAGGGTGGATAAGGCATTTAAAGACATTTCCTATTACAATAAAAGGAAGCCAATTATACTTTCTATAATTATTATTGGTAATTAAGGAGATAAATATATTTCAACTACATCCTTTCATTAGCATCATAATAAAGCCTATTATACCACAAAAAGCTGCAATTAAATTAATTGTTTGTCCAAACGTAGAACCACTTGATCTAGTAATATTGTTAGAGCCTTTTGATTTTGGATTTTCATCACTGTATTTCCAGTCAATTTCGCCACCAATCCAATATACTGTACAAAAAATCAGAGCAATTATAAAACCTATTAAATTTAATTTTGAATAGTTAGTTCCTAGAGTATAGAAGCCAAAAAAAAGAAGAATTAACATCAATACCCTAACGAAATTTATTCTACCTCTTGTCATATCCTAATGTCTATTACTTGTTATTAAGTACAACTCGCTATTTAGCTTTTTTTTTATGCGATCTGGTTTGAGCTAAATCTGATGCTGCAACAGATTTTACTTCTTTGGGGGTTTTGGGATTACTTAAAAGCTTTGCTGCCTTTGATGCTACTTTTGGGGAAGTCTGTTTTTGATTTTTCTTTGCCATGATATTAAGTATTTGATTAATTTGATGCTTAGACATAAAATTACTAGTTAAATAAACAAAAGTCAATAGCTTATGAAAATTTAGGATTGGTGGATGGATTCTTATTTATGTTAATTACTGTCAGAATGCTTTAAAGATACTTCAGAGGTAACAAAACCTCGGAGATTACGATTAAGCATATAATAGGAATTTAAATTTGTAAATTACTATTATACAAATTTTGATGATTGAATAATTATAATAATAGATTTATTACTATAGTACTTTTCTCGTAGCTTTGTTTAAGTCAATGTTTTAATCTCCGTAATTTCATAATAAACATGGGCTCTGAAACTAAATATGCGAAATCAAAACAACAGATTGCAAATGAATATGGAATTTGTACAAAAACTTTAAATAAATGGCTTAAAGAAGAAAAAATCTTTTTCAAAAGAGGCCTTATTAATCCTAAAAGACAAGAAATTATTTATAAAAAGCTTGGCATTCCTAAAAATTCTCATTAATTCCAAAAAATTCTCATTTAGGGACATTTATTCCCCTATATTCATTTAGTATATTTCTAGTATTTCGGAACTTTCATTTCAATCTTTATTTCATTAGTTAAATGAAGAAATTGTTTACAATGTCGTATAATGAATTATACAGTTCCATAATTTTTTTTTTTCAAATTATAAAACAAAACCATTTTTACAGAAGAAGCTTAAAATCTGTTAAAGAATAGATTTAATAATAAAATCAAAAGCCATGTCAGAAAATGAGAACAATACAAATTTTACTACGATTAGTAAAAATGAATTATCAAAATGGTCATTTCGTGACTTAATCGGAATTGGCATGATTTCTCTTTCAGTTGGACTATTAATTGCAATTTCTATTATTAGTTTCAGAATTGTTAGTAAATTAGATAGTAACGCTGAAAAGTTTAAAGACATTCAGGAATTATTTGGAATACTTCTTCCGTTAATAGGAACCTGGGTAGGTACCGTATTAGCTTATTATTTCTCAAAAGATAATTTTGTAGCTGCTAATCAAAGTGTTCGTGATTTAGTCAAACATATCACATCAACTGAAGAAAAGCTTCAGGAATTAATGGTGTCAGATGTAATGCGTAAACCCGAAAACTTCCCTTATTTTCTAGTAGATGATTTTGAAGCATTTGAACAATGTAAAATTCAAGAGTTAATTAACTACATGATTGATCATAAGGCTGATCGATTACCAATTCTTAAGAAAGGTACTTTGAGCTTTGTTTTTCTTTTATACCAAACCACTCTTGAAAAGTTTCAGATTGATTATGTAAAATTAAAGATTCACCTGAAAGACAATATTACTACCACTAAATTAGATGATTTGACTATTAAAGATATGTTTGATAGTGATTTTCAATTAATGAAGGATATCCAGAGATTAATAAAAGATAAGAAATTTCTCCCAGTTACTGCTACATTAGAAGAGGTAAGACAGCTGATGTTGGATAATGATATTTGTCAAGATACATTTATTACTAAAACAGGTAATAAAGATGAAAAAGTCGAAGGTTGGATAACGAATAACCTAATTATTGAAAAGACAGAATTATTTAATAAAGCTGGTAAATAATTTTGAAATAATTATAACAACATAAATTAGGTGGCAATAATTCATTCAGCGAAAAAATTAGCTAATTCTAGAGCTAACGATGAGTAAGAATATAAGATCAAATAATATTGTGAGTCGAAGAGATCTAACAAATTGACCATAAACGGATTTCTGTTCAATCAAAATAAGATCAAATTCTATTCCAAAATTGTATTATTAACCATTTAATAATATTAGTATGAAAAGGGTAATTCAACAAAATAGAATAACACTTTTCTTGATAATTGCAGGATTAAGTAGTTGCGTCAGTTTACAAAAAGTTAACGATTTTTCATCAACGTCTTCAAAAGGGATTAAAGAATTTGAAGAAATTAACTACAGTTTCAAACAGCATTGTATTTACGAGTGTCAATTTGATTCCATACGAAAATTTGTGATTAATAGAGAAACGGGATGTCATTGTGACAACTTTGCAAAAGCCGATAATGTAACTCTACTTATCTACAATGCTATAAAAGGTTATTTTGATGGGCTGACAAATCTATCCAATAAAGATTTGACTAACTACAATTTTGATGCTCTAAAAAAATCTCTAACTGAAGGTACTTTTGGAAATATTAAGATTGATAAGAACCACGTTGACGCTTATTCAGCACTTTCAAAGATCCTTTTAAAAGCGTCGACTGACATTTATCGTAAGAAGAAACTTATAGAATATATTGAAGATGCTAATGCACCTATTCAAATCTTACTATCAGAATTTCAGTTTATTATTCAAAATAACCTTCGTGGAGAATTGGATTTTAAAAGGGAGAAGTTATACACCTACTATAAAAACATGATTAATAACAATACATTAACAGACTATGAAAAAGGGATGGCAACTACTGACTATTATCAACAGCTATTAGAGGTTACTACAAAGCAAAACCAGATTGATGCTTTTGCTAAGAGTTTAAAGAGCATGGCTGAAGGACATCAAAAATTATATGAGAACAGAAATAAAATGCAAGCAAAAGAGGTAAAAGAATTACTGACTGGATATGCAAGTGATATACAAGATATAATATCAGAATTTAACAAACTTAAAAAATAAAACAATGGCAACATTGACTGCAAAACAAGCAAACGATTTAGGTAAAGATTTTCTTGCATTAGCTCAAGCTATTGGAGATTTTCGTTACGACAACTGGAACACTTTATCTAAAGAAGATAACCAAAGATTAAGCGATTTTCAATGGTCCATTTTAAACTATGGAGAAGATATTCTAGCACTCTCGGTAATATTAGTTATGGATGATGTCGAAGCATCTTTAACAAAAATTAATACTATCAGTTCAAAAATAAAAGGAACAATCCAAGTATTGAAGAATATTCAAAAGGGAATAGATGTTGCGGCTGCAATTGTGACCCTGGGTGCTGCGATAATTAGTAAAAGCCCTAAAGTAATTGCTGATTCGATTGATGGTCTGGTTAAAAGTTGGGACTCATAATAATTAACAATTACTACAAATAATCAAATGGGGGATATGTAGTGGGAGTTCGGGTTGCTCTTTTTATGTTGCATGTTGAAATTTATTCATTAAAGATATACAACATAAACCGCAATCATCACCATTGATTAATGTTTGACTTTAGTATGAATTGGAGTTTATGATAGATAGGATTAAAAATGAAATGTATAGTAATAGATTTTAATACAATAAAAGACTTAAAAAATAGCTAATACCTAAAACCATGAGAGTCAAAAAAACAAAAACAAATCTTGAACTCTATGCAGTATCAGGAACAAACACAATTGTGCTTTCCATTGATATGAAGCAGAAACCAACTGATTTGCTTGGGTTTGCTTTTGAACGGGTAGAAACAGAATCTAAAAAAAGAATATGGCTTGAAGGACAGAAGTTTTTTAAATCTGTAATAAATATAGGAAATAGAGATTTAGAGAAAGTGAAAGGACAAAAATATCCTACGCATCTTCATCCCATTCAATCTTTTTTATGGAAAGATTTTACAGTGGAACCAGGTATTGAATACACTTATATTGTTACCTGTATGACAGGTTCACCAAAAAATCCTGAAATTGGCTTAAGTCAAGAGATAACCATCTCAACAGAAGAACATATTAAAGGAGACCAGGGTATTTATTTTAACAGGGGCGTTTCGGGGAGTCAATCCTACACAGAAAGATTTGGATTTGATAAACCATTCGATAAAGATGAAAATGTAGTAAATCAAAAGGCTGTTGATTGGCTTTCAAGAGGCTTATATGAAGGTATGCTTGCCTTTATAACCTCTGCAGAAGAGAGTCAGAAAATAAGAGGAGCATGTTATGAATTTCATTATCCGGGAGTCTTGTATGCACTTAAAGATGCTATGAAAAGAGGAGTGGATGTAAGTGTGGTTTATGATGCCAAAAACTATGGTGACGATAATGCTAAAGCATTGAATGCGACCGGAACAAGTGATCTTGTGAAGCAGGTCAGAGATAATGAAGTTTCGCAAGCGCATAATAAGTTTTTTGTAATAGTTGATAAAAATGATGAAGCAGTCAACGTTTGGACAGGATCAACTAATATTTCAGCAAAAGGAATATTCGGACATTGTAATACCGGACATATAATCAGTGATAAAAGAATAGCTGCAAAATATTATGAGTATTGGAAACTGGTTAATGAAAACTTAGCGAGAAAAGAATATCAAATTGCTGTGGAAGGTATGAAAGAGGGGTTGGATGTAAACGCTGAAGAAATACCTAAAGGGATTTCGGTGTTTTTCAGCCCGCGAAAAACAAACAATATGTTACAAACATATGCCAACCTCATAGAAGGAGCTAATGAAATGGTTTGCTGCATTTATCCTTTTAATATTGATAAAAGATTTCAGGCCGTTTTTAAAGAAGACAAGAACTACATACGTTATATCTTATTAGATAAACATTCAGAGTCCAATACATTTCAAACCAATGATAAAGATGTTGAAGTTGTAGCTGGAGCATATATACATTCACCAATTGACAATTGGGTGGGAGAAACAGATGCCGGGAAACTCATTAAAACCGGAATTGATTTTTTGCATAATAAAATTATTTTAATTGACCCTTTGGGTGAAGTACCAACTGTAATTAGTGGTTCAGCAAATTTCAGTGAGAATTCAACATCAAAAAACGATGAGAACACTTTGGTAATTAAAGGCAATGATTGGGTTGCAGATATTTATTTTACTGAATATGTGCGGTTATTCGATCATTTCTCCTTCCGGGAATGGTTAAATGGACATACAACTGAATTCAACCCATATCTGGATGAGACCGGCAAATGGATAAACGATTATTTTGATGATCCCAATCATTTAAATGTAAAACGAAAGTTAATATTTAAAAACATGTTTAGGGCAAAGGAAGGTAAATAAAACGCCACTTTTAAAGCAACAGGTGACAAAAAATGGCCTACCCCCTCTAAAGTCAGATTCAACTAAAGAAGCTCTATTTACATATCTTAATAAAATGGGCTACTAAAGAACTAATTTTTATGTGCTTATGATAGAACTTCAAAATTAAAAAAGTTGATTGCTAAAATAAAATACCCACAAATACGAATTGTGGGTAATTCCTCACATCCCTGAACCGGGATTAATTTCTTAAGATAACCAAAATTGTTTAAATTTGAGATACAGCTCTTTGAAGAAACCGTGCACTAATTGAATCGTGAAAACCTGGCGTAATTCTGGTTGAAATGTTTATAGCTTCTATAATGTTTGAAGCAAATGATAATTTCAGGGGTGATCCCTTTATGGGAATCCCGTTCGGGATATTCTTTAAAGATATAGAAACATTTCCAAAGAGCACTTTTAATGAGATAATTACGTCGACTTATTGGATAAATGATTGCTACTTGAAAATTTCTTGTAATAGTAATTTTATTTTATCAACCTTGAATCAATAATATACATAAACCTGCTAATCTGATCATTTCAAATTCAACGAATTTACGTTAGTCAGGATTAAAGGTTCCAAGTTCAATATGCATCTGAAGTATTAAAAACAGAATATATGAAGCTAAAAACATTAATCATTTTATTCCTACTAACTCTCACATCACAAGCATGGGCTTGGCGAATTGAAGGTGAAATGTTATACCTTGAAAAAGGTGATAATATTTGGCAAGTAGCATATAGTCTCACTGGAGATGGAGGAAATTGGAGAGAGTTGTGGGCTACAAGAATTGATACTACAGTAACAAATCCCTTTCATGCATATCCCAACATGAAATTTAAACTAAAAAGTGGACTTTTTATGTGGAGTATTAATAACAAAATAAACTCCATTCAATTTGATTCCACTTCTGTATTTGCAAATAGTCAACTATTAAATAGCAAAGTAAATTCACCTATGCCTTCGGAATCTAAGGATAATAAAATTCTTGGATTGGATTATAGCTTTGGACTCATAATTATACCAGTTATAGTTACTCTTTTGGTCTTTCTTCTTGGACAGTTCATCAACTGGCTTAAAGGGAAATATGAAAGAATAACTGAACTTAAATCAATTAAAGCAACTATTGAATATTGGATATTATTCGTAGAGCCAAGCGTAACAAGTCAAATTAATGGGTGCAAGAAATTCATTGAAGACTTAAAACAATCAACAAATATTCAGACTGAACGATTTCAATTTTCTTCAATGTTAGTAGATAAACTTCAACAGATTGAATTGAAAGAATTAATTGAAACAATCATGCTCAATTTAAAGGGCAATGAGGAAACAAAAGCCAAAATGATTTTCAATATTATCAGTCAAGTTGAATTTCTTGTAAAAATAGAATCTCATATACAAGATAATTATGAGAAATTTCATTCATATACACAGGAATTAATGGAAAACTGGAATGCCACTTTCACACAATTTAACTCAATTATGAATGAGACCTCAAGAGCCATAAATGAAGCTGAGCCAAACTGCGAATTTGTCCAATCGAAAAACAAAATATGCAATGATTTTCTTTCGACTAAGGAATTAAAACCTCTAAATATGATATTTGACGAATTAATTTCACCTCTTGAATTAGAAGTGGATAAATATTTAAAATCCTCCCCTAATAAATACTTAGCTGTAAATCTTGGATATAGTATTGAAGTTTTAAAGATTATAAAACTTAAATGGGAGACCCATAAAAATGGGCACATTCAAGTAACAGAAGGTTTTGCAAAGAAAATTGATGATGTGTACAAAGTACTAAAAACTGTTGCGACTGACTTGAATACTTCAAGATTTAAACCTATTTATTTAATAAAATAACTACCCACAACGCGGTAATTTGAAGCTAGATTCTTACAATTGAACAAAGAACATTAACAAAGAATATCAGTAAACAAACTTTATATTGTAACTTACAGATATTTAGAGATTCATCCGTTTGAATAATTAGTTAATACCTTTAATTATGATATATAAATATGCAAAGATCAACAGAGATGGAGTAGATTTTACTTTAATAGAATCCTATTCATCTGATGAAGATGGGATTGTTCTTAACAAACTCATAGAGAAGTACGATCCTATTAATAAGAATGTCATCATCGTACGAAAAAAAACGGATGGATTAAATAGTTTTTCAGCTGTAGATTTTATGAAATTTAATCATTTCTCGAGTTCAGAAAGTTTTGATAACCTTCAATGGATCGAATCCTTTGTTGTATAAACTTAATTCATGCTCTTTTAACGTTAAGAAATTCACCCCTAATCGTTAACCAGCCTTTTTAGCGTTATGACTATTGTTCTCATAAGTTTTCCAGTCGGGCTTGTAATCTTCATCAGCCTGATTTCCGAAAACGTCCCAGCCTTTCCGTTTACCTCGAGCGAATAATTCAAGATAGGGGCCAGGACTGCAATTTTGTATTAGTTCATATTGTTCATCAGGTTTTCTTGAATGCTCCTGTTTTTGGGTACGAATTATATTTACTTGAGTTCGACCTGGCTGTAATGTTCTCATATGACCTCTGGTTCCAAAAAGTATAATTTCTGTTGTGTTGCGGAAGTAAAATCCAACTCCACGGCCATCTGGACCACCATCTTTACGAACTTTGTGCCATATAAGGTTTGACTTATACTTGAATCCCCAAGCTTCCATTACTTCAAGACCTTCGTTCAAAAGAGCATTTGGAACCCATAAATATAAATGAGCGTTTTTGTTTGCTACAAGATGTACAGGAATTTCCTTTATTTCATCCAATAGTAATGTAGGGTATCTATTCAGCCTTTTATGCTCAGGAGCCATTTTACCAGTTCTATTTTGGAATCTCCAAGGGGGATCTGCAAGTATGGTACTGTACGTTTTATTGTTAATTTCACGTACAAAATCCTTTGCGACAGTACCCTTGTATTCAATAATGTTAATTGTCTTTATCATATAGTTTTTTTGTTATACCAAATACTAATATAGGACAACCAGCCCCGCCACCGCCTTCAATTTTTGGAATGAGCTTTCCCCAGTGAGTAGTTGATGAACCATAAGAATCGCCTCTTTTCAATTCATCAAAGATATCCTGAAGTTCATCTGCTCTTGTTATTATAACTCCAATACTGATTGCTCTTAGATCAAAAAGTAATCTGAAATTATTCAAATCCCTGTCAAAAAACGGATCCTTATTATTCCACTCTATTTCAAGTGCAACCTTATTCTTATAGCAATCGACCTTGTGAGTTGGTGAATCTATTGATGTTTCATCAACTGTAAATTTTGTTTTAAATTCCTTTTCAATCCAGCCCTTTTTATATAAGAATGAATCAATATCTGATGAAACTAATGACTTCCTACCGCCTGGCGTACTAATCATACTTTTTTTAAGTTTAAAACCTAAAAGTAAGTCCATAATATCCTTCCATTCGTTTGGAAAATCTGATTTAAGAATTGCACAGGCGTGCTTCCATTCTTTTACCAGATAATTATTAATAATATAAGGGTCAAGAAGTTCGGTGCCCATAATGTTTTCTTGTAAAGTTATTTAAAAATGATCTATTTAATTTGTACAAGTTAGCACAATTTGGAAATACTTATTAACAGTATTGACAATACCTTTTTCAGGGCATTCCCCGGGTGATGGCGTTCTCTTCGCTCACTTAATTACTTTAATCCGGAGTCGCTATGTTCCGGGCTCGCTTCGCCTGCGGAAGCCTCTTAGCCATTCTGTCTATTCGTGTTCTAAACCCTTCACAGCGCTAATGCAACGAGATGTGTGGCACAATGGTACACACACATCTCATAATACAGAAGTGGTGTTCGCCCTGGGCTCACTCTATAAACAAGTTTTTTACAAAGTTAGCCATAAGTCCTAAAACGATGGGCATCAACGCAAACGCCCACCCCACGCAAAAGACTACGGCATA